>JBOGXT010000621.1:0-3280 GCA_050694635.1 Thermoleophilaceae bacterium | reverse complement strand
GCAGAGGTCCGCTCGTCACCGCGACCTCGGTCGAGGAGCCGAACGCGCCCGGGCGAGGCGGCGCCAGCAGATGTGCGCGCAGCTGGACCCGCTCGCCGTCCGGCACGCGCCCGGCGGGAGCATCGATCGCGGCAAGCCGGACCTCGCCGAAGACGGCTCCGCCGAGCACCAGCACGGCGGCGACCGCCCCGAGCGTCGTCGCCCGAAGCACAAGCAGGCAGACCAGCACCGCCGCCGCGACCCCGACCGTGAGCCGCTCGTCCGCCTCGGCGAGGCCGAGCCCGAGCACCACCGCCGCCATCCCGACGTGCCAGGGCCGGCGGCCGACGATCGAGGGCCGTCCCACGGCCAGCGACGCTATGACCCCGTGATGCGCGTGTGGGAGCGTTGTGTGACGACTTCGTCACAGTTGCGTCAAGGCGGCGCCGCGGAGGGCGTTTCGTGTCGCGCGTGTGGTGAAACTCTCAGAGGGTATGAGAGGACCATCACATTGACGAGGCGAACGACCGATAAGCTCGCTGGGGGACATGCACCACGCCCATATCGACATCTCGCGAGGCCTCGACGGCGACCCGGTCGTCTTCGCCTGCTTCGATCTGCGGGAA
The DNA here is from genome assembly GCA_050694635.1 of Thermoleophilaceae bacterium. Lineage (GTDB taxonomy): Bacteria > Actinomycetota > Thermoleophilia > Solirubrobacterales > Thermoleophilaceae > JACVRW01. The sequence continues at coordinate 2,675 of JBOGXT010000621.1, read as the reverse complement.
GATGAGATCGCGGCCGCCGCGCGCGCCGTGGCCGCCACCGCCGCCGAGCGGTACCGGACACCGCGCATATCCGCCGACGACGTCCTCGAGCTCCGTGAGCTGACCGCGCTGGCCGACGAGCTCGACCACGGGATGCCCGCAACCGAGCGCGCCATCGAGGAAGCCGACCCGGCGATCCCCGAGCGTGGCGCGGCCGACGACGGGCTCCCCGGAATCGAGCCGGGTCAGGCCATTCGCACGATGGTCTTCCAGCCCGCGAGGCTGTCGGTGCTTCGCGACTCGGTGGCCACGTTCGTCGAATCGCGTGACGAGGGGGACTGGATCGGCCCCGAGGATCGCGAGCCGCTGGCCATCCTCCGGAGCATGCTCGCCGCACTGGAACAGCTGTGCGCCGACGCGATGCGCGCGGCACTCTCGCCGGAATCGCACGCCTGCTGAGCCCGCCATCTCACGGCTGTAGCGCTTCGCGGAGCGTCTCGGAGCGCTTCTCCCCGATTCCGTCCACGTCCTGCAGCTCGTTCATCGATCCGAAGCCGCCGTTCTCGGTTCGGTACTCCACGATCCGTTCGGCGAGCGTCGGGCCGATTCCGTCGATCTCGTCGAGCTGATCGACGGTCGCAGTTCCCAGGCTCGGCTTCACCCCGGATACGCCGGCGGTCGACGTGCCCGTAGCGCCCGGCACCGCGCCCGCCACCGGCACCACCACCTGCTGGCCGTCCTCCACCTGAGCCGCCAGGTTCACCCCGGTCAGGTCGGCCCTCCGGCTCGGACCGCCCGCCCTGGCGACCGCCGCCGCCACCCGCGAGCCGGCCGGCACCCGCACCAGACCGGGTCGCCGCACCGCTCCCGCCACGTGCACGTACACGCCCGGCTCCTCCCCCCGGCCGCGCCCCGACCCCGCCGACGCCTCGCCTGCATTCCCCGAGCGGTCCACCCGGACCGGCTGACCGGCCGCCGGCTCGTGGCCGGATCCGAACAGTCGCACGAGGGCCACGACGCCCAGCACCGCCGCCGCCACCCAGATCACGACCGTTCCCCTCGACTCGCCCAACATCTAGGCCGAGGCTAGGAAGACACGGGCGACCGGTGGGTCACGTAGGTGACGGAAGCGTGACGACCTCAGCGCACGTCGAACCCACTCAGCCCCTCGGGCTCCTCCTCGCTCGCCTCGACCCGCTCCACGTCCGCGCCGCGCGGCCCGCTCGAGCAGAACTCCACCATCGCCGCCACCGCGTCAGGCGGCCCCTCGAACACCGCCTCCACCGCCCCGTCCGGCCGGTTCGAGACCCACCCCGCCACGCCGCGGCGCGATGCCTCGCGCCGGGTGGTGTCCCGGAAGAACACCCCCTGCACGTAGCCGTGGACGACCACGCGGCGCCGCACCGCCTCGCTCATACTCTCTGGACCTCGCCGGAACCCACGACGAAAGGTGATACCCGACGATGGAAGCGACGACGCGCGCCGAGCCCGCCTGGGGCGTCGACTCCGAGTACGGACGCCTCCTCGACGTCCTGCTCTGCCCGCCCGACAACTTCCACTGGCTCCCGGCCAGCGCCATCGCCCGGGCCACGCTCGACAGCGGCCTCACCTTCAGCCCCGACGACGCCAGGAGACAGCATGCCGAGATGGTCTCCGTCTACGAGGAGGCCGGCGTCAGGGTCCACTTCCTCGAGCCCGACCCCAACCTGCCGTACCAGGTCTTCGCGCGCGACTCGAGCATCAACGTCTCGGACGGCCCGATCGTCACGCAGTGCGCCCAGTGGTGGCGCCGCGGCGAGTACGCCCCCGTGATCCGCTTCTACCAGGGGCGCGACATCCCCATCAAGCAGATGGTCACCGCGGGCTCGTTCGAGGGCGGCGACTTCATGATCGTCGAGCCCGGCGTGGTGGCCATCGGAACCGGCGAGGAGCGCACGCAGGAGAAGGCGGCGCGCCAGGTGGCCGGCTGGCTGGAGCAGGACGGCTGGGAGGTGCGAATCGAGCGCATCCCGTCGCACTTCCTTCACATCGACGTGCTCGCCGCCATGCTCGGCGAGAAGGTCGCGGCGGTCTGCGTCGAGCAGATCGGCAGCGGCTTCGTGCGCTGGCTCGAGCAGAAGGGCGTCGAGATCGTGCCGGTCACCCTCAACGCGGCGCTCAAGCTCGGCGTGAACGGCGTCGCGCTGGGCGGCGACCGCGTGCTCTCGACGGCCGAGTCCACCGACCTCAACGAGCGCCTGCGCGCGCTCGGCCTGACCGTGTACGACCCGGAGCTGTCGATGTTCACGCTCGGCGGCGGCGGCGCTCACTGCCTGATGCAGGCGATCCGGCGCGAGCGGGTCGGCCAGGGCTAGGCTGGGGCGCCCGGCTCCAGCGCCACCCGCAGCGTCCGCAGCGCCCGGTCGCTGGCCCCTCGTAGCGAGCCCCCGTGGTCCAGCGCCTGCTGGATGTAGTCGAGCGTCTCCGCGCTCAGCCGCTCCCCGGGCAGCACGTTCGGGATCCCGGGCGGGTAGGCGGCGAGCGACTCGGCGGCCACGCGGCCCTCCGCCTCCGCGGCGGGCACGACCTCCTGCGGCCCGAGGAACGCGTCTCTCGGCGAGAGGACCAGCTCGCCCCACGGCGGGGGGAGCGCGAACTCGGCCCGATCGCCGGCCGACGCCGCCCCGTCCTCGCCGAGCACGTCCGCGAGCGCCTCG
>JBOGXT010000620.1:0-8961 GCA_050694635.1 Thermoleophilaceae bacterium | reverse complement strand
GGGCTGCAACGCCCCCGGCCACCCGACTCGACGAGCTGGAGGAGTGCGACCAGCGCGCCAGCACATGCCCGCTTACGTCAGCGGTTGCAGTAGTCAGTCCCCATCGGACTGGTGCTGTCGCGGATCGTCCAGCCGGGCGTCTGCTGTGCGGCGGTTCGCGCTCTCGCTCTCGGTCGAAAAGCAGGAGCGTGCGAACGCTCGAACGACATTGCCCCTCGTCGCGCGGCGCGCGGAGGTCTCAGCTCGGGTCCCCGCGACGTACATGTCTCACCCTGTCGTGGCGACACGACGGCCTGGCCGCTCGGCGCCGTCTCGCTGGCGTCCAGGAGCTGGGCGCGAGCCGGCTCAATCGTCGGTCTTGACTTCGGCCTCCGCCACCACGACCCTGCCGCTGCCTGTGAAGAGGAAGCCCCCGAAGTCCCAGTCGATGCGGCCATTCTTGGCGTTGGCCCGAGTCTTCACCAGGGCACCGAAATTCGCCGGGTCGTTCGCGAAGATGACGCGGCCCTCCAGTTCCACGATGTGTCGGCGAATCGAGCCCGACTGTACGAAGATGCAGGCCGTCGGGTGGTTCTCGCCCGGGTCGACGTCCCACCCCTCGCCGCGAAGGTCGCGCTTCGTGCCGGCCACGTCGATGTCGATCTTGAACGTGCCCTCCGCGCCGGTCACGACCCCGTCGATGTGAACGAACATGGCGTCGCCGTCGTCGTCCGACGACCCGTGCGCGACGCCGGGCGCGGCCAGCGCGAGGCCGCCTGCCGCTCCCCCGGCGCCGACCTTGAGGAGATCCTTGCGACTGATTGCAAGCATGCCGTCCCCCTTTCCACCCCTCGCAGGGCGGAGATCGAACGTGTCGGCCGATCCTACCCCGCCAGGGTTCGACGGTCTAGGTCCCGTCCGCCGAGCTGAGATCCGGCCCGATCCGGCGATCGGGCGGGATTCCGCGCGCCTGCGGGGACCAGCGCAGCATGCCCGCGCTTGGTTGCGCGCCGCGCAGGGGGAGGCCGGCAGGGAGGTCCCAGCTGCGCGAACTCGCCCCGGCTCGGTGGCGCGCTCCGCCGCCGCCCACCACTCGACCACTTGGCAGACCGCTCACCTGTGCACGGCACCGGGCCGCGATCCCGAGCGCCATCCGGCCTCCTTCACCGACCGTCCCGATCCACCTTTGCGGCCCGGGTAGTGTCGGCCACTACCACCTATCGAAGGGAGACGTTCAATGGCACTCGGCATCTACTTCGCCGTGGAGGGCATGACCGCAGAGAAGTTCGCGGCCGTCCACGAGCAGCTCTCGAGCATCGGCCAGGCCAACCCGCCAGGCCGCACGTTCCACGCCGGCTTCCACGTCGGCGACGGGATCCATGTCTTCGACGTGTGGGACTCGGAGGAGGCGTTCGCCGCCTTTGGCGAGCACCTCATGCCGATTCTCGCCCAGCACGGCATTGACACCGCCGAGCCGCGCGTCGGCGAGATCGAACTGATCATGACCCCGGACTGATCGGATCTGGGAGTAGGGTCCCCGACGCCGTTCGCAACACATCCCACCTCGTTGCGTCGCGGTCGCGACCGGTGCGTCGCCCCCCGCCAGGCCGTGCCGAGCTCTCCCAGCCTCGGACAGCGGGAGCCCGCGCGGCGCCGATGCCGACGGGCGCCTCCCTGCGTGAAGGCAGGTGCGTCGGAAGCCGAGTATCGTCGCTACTCAGCGCAGCCGATCGCCTCGAGGGCTTGTGTCCTGGTCCCGCATTCTCGATACTCAATGACCAGTCCATCCCGGAAGCGGTAGAGCCACGCTTCATCGTCTGAAGTTCGGGCACCGCTGCCGCGGCCGCGGGCTGCGACTCGACCGACCACGACGACGTACTCCCGAGATTGACGTACTCGTGCGGCTCGATCTCGTACCGATCGAAGGCATCCAGCCAGCCCTTCGCGTACGCGGCGAAGGCATCCCGCCCTCGAAAAGGCTCCGACTCTGGCTGGTCCGCCGCCGGGACGCACTCGATGTCCGGGGCCATCAGGGCGACGATTCCCTCCACGTCGCCGCGATTCGCGAGCTCAATCATGCGGCGGACGGTCTCGACGTTCTCGCCTGACATCAACCCGCGTATTTCTCGTACGGCTGACGATCGTCGAGACGACGTCGATGTCGTCTTCCAATATGAGAGCGAGCGTCTCTGCGGAGGCCGCCGTGGCTTGCGCAGCGGACGAAACGGGGGCGCCGTCTGGCGCCCCGAGCGCCTGCCGCTCAGTGCCGGTTCCTGCTGAAGGCAGGAGTCCGACGACCGGTGAGGCGGTTCGCGCTGAGAACCCGTGGATGGTCGGCAAGGTCATCCCGTCGCGCGACCGCGTGCTCGTCCCCAGGGTGCGCGCTCGGATTTGGGCCAAAGAGCCGGTTTTGTAGTTGCGCGTTTTGCGTCCTCGTGCGCGCGTGTGTCAAGCGCGTGTGCTGAGGCGCAGGACCGCTGGGCGCACCAGCGGATGTCCAGCGGGCGTCAAGCGGCGTGCGTGACGCTGGCGCCGTTGGGTGTCCAGATCGGAGGTAAGCGATGTCACAGGTTGCAAATGTCCCGCTCAGGCCCGCGTCGCCCCGGCGCCTGCTCGGGCCGCTGGTTGCGTTGTTCGTGGCCACTGTGGTCGTCGTGGTGCTGCTGTTGGCGAGTGCGAGCTCCGAGCCGCTGCCTAATGGCTCCGTCCATAGCGGCGCCCACGAGGAGTCGACCCAGGCGGTGGAAGCCCACGTGGTCCCGCGTGGGGCCGGCCCGTTCTGGCTCTCCCGCGGCGGGGCCGACCGGTAGCTGCGCGGCCCGGATGCGCGGTCAGAGTCGCGCTAGTCATAAAGCGCAACGGGCCGGGGCGGAAATTCTGCCCCGGCCCGTGATCTCCGCGCGGGACTGAGCGAGAATGGAGTGCGATTCGAGGAGGGTGTGACGAGGTGGACTCGATGCGCCCAGCGGCGCCCGGCTCGCAGGTTGGTGGCTACCGGATCGAGTGGCTGGCCGGCCGCGGTGGCATGGGCGAGGTCTACCGTGCGCTCGACACGCGGCTCGAGCGGCCAGTGGCGCTGAAGCTGTTGGCTCCGGAGCGCGCGGACGACCAACGCTTCCGTGAGCGGATCCTGCGCGAGTCGCGTCTGGCCGCTGGTCTGGATCACCCGAACGTGGTCCCTATCTACGAGGCGGGCGAGGCCGAGGGCCGCCTCTTCATAGCGATGCGCTACGTCGAGGGCACCGACCTCAAGGCCCTCCTGCGGCGGACCGGCGTACTGCCCCCGGAGCGAGCCATCGGACTGGCCGCGCAGCTTGCCGACGCCCTGGACGCCGCCCACGCGCGCGGCCTGGTGCATCGCGACGTGAAGCCGAGCAATGTCCTGATCGACGACCCCGGCGGACGCGACCACATCTACCTCGCGGACTTCGGGCTCACCCAGAGCGCGTCGGACCGTGGTCCCGCGGACGGCCAGCTGATGGGCACGATCGACTACGTCGCGCCCGAGCAGATCCGGGGGGAGCAGGTGGACGGCCGCGCCGACCAGTACGCGCTCGGCTGCCTGCTCTACGAGTGTCTGACCGGCACCTTGCCCTTCGCCGGCGGCTCCGATGTGGCGACGATCTTCGCCCACCTGGAGGAGGAAGCTCCCCCGCCGAGCTCCGTTCGGCCTGAGTTGCCGGTTGAGCTCGACACTGTGCTGGCACAGGCGCTTGCCAAGGAGCCGGACGAGCGCTACGGGAGCTGTCGCGCATTCGTGGCGGCCGCCCAGGAGGCGCTCGGGCTCGACGTGGGGCGCGAGCGCCTGCCCCGGCGAGCCGCGACAGCGCTCGCCGGCCTCGCCGCGGTCCTTGCGGTGGTCGCCATAGCGCTGCTTCTCACCGACGGCGACGAGAGCGCCGGCGCCGCCCCGGGCGGCTGGGTCGTCCGTATCGACCCTTCGTCGAACGCGGTCACGCGGCGGCACCCGGTCCCCTCCGCGCCGGGGACGATCGCCGTGGGAGCGGGGCGCGTGTGGACGGCCGGGCTGCGGGACGGCACGGTCTGGCGCCTCAGCCTGGGTAGCGGCGAGGTCGTCCGCCAGCCCTCGGTCGGCCGTGCGCGCGACCTGGCCTACCACAAGGGCCGCCTCTACGTCTCGGCCGAGGGCCCCGAGCTCTTCGAGAGCAACGTCATCGCGTACGACGCGGCCTCCGGGGCCCGGGAGGACGGCGTCGCGATCGACGCATGCAGACTCACCCTTGCGGCTGCGCCGGGCGCTGGCGTCTGGACCTCGGGCTGCCCAAGCGTCGTAAGGCTCCGCACGGGCGAGCGCGACTTGGGGATCTCCCAGCGCCTGACGCTGCCGTACGAAGAGCCGACCACCGCCGCCAACATGCGCTGGTGCCAGTGCGACATCGCGATTGGCAGCGGGGCCGTCTGGGCGGTCGGCGATGCCGCCGACCCCCGCGTGTGGCAGATCGACCCCGAACGCGCACGCGTAATTCGTGAGGTGCGCCTGCCATTCGCGGTGCGCAGCGTCGCCGCGGCGGACGGGGCCGTGTGGGTCACGAGCCCGCTGGCCGACCTGATCGGGCGCGTCGACGCGCGCACGGGCCGGCTGACGGACACTCTCCGGGTCGGCCGCGTGGCTAGCGGCGTGGCGGCCGGAGGTGGGGCCGTATGGGTGGCGAACCACCTCGACGGCACTGTCTCGCGCTTGGACGCGCAGCGGCGCGAGGTGACCAAGACGATCGAGGTGGGCGGCCGCCCAACCGAGGTGACCCTGGCCGGCGGCGCCGTGTGGGTGAGTGTCGATGGGAGCTGATGCCCGCGCGCTGACGAGCGCGCTAGCGGCGATCGCCTGCGCCGCGCTCGCCGGCAGCGGTTGTCACGACGAGCGCGAGCCGTTCCGCATCGGCGTCCTCACCGAGTGCTCCGGACTTGTCGAGACCTTCCGCCAGCCCATTTTCGCCGCCGCGGAGTTGCCCTTCATCGAGCGCGGCGCTCGCCGCGAGGGAAGTAGTCCCGCGGATGGGCTCGCCGGCGCCTCGGCGGGCGGACGCCCAGTGGAGCTGATCGAGGGCTGCACGGAAGCCGGCGATCTCACGCTCCTGATCACCGAGACGCGTCGTCTGATCGAGATCGAGGGCGCAGACGTCATCATCGGCCCGGTCAGCGAGACGGAGGGCACGGTGATGCGCCGGATCGCCGCTCGCCATCCCGACACGACCTTCCTGCTCGGCGCCTCGGCCGCCCAGGCCGTGACCTTGCGGGACCCGCGGCCGAACCTGTTTCGGTTCGTGGCGGACGGGGCGCAGCAGGCGGCGGGCCTGGCGACCTACGCCCGGCGCGATCTCGGTTGGCGGCGCGCGGCCGTCGTCTTCGATGACCTTCCGAACAGCTGGGAGTCCGCCGCCGGCTTCGTTGCCGAGTTCTGCGCCCTCGGTGGCACTGTGGTCGCGCGGGAGGTGTTCACCGGCAGCGCTGCGCCGGACCGCGCCCTGGCCGCTCGGCTCGCGAAGGAAGTCGATGGCGTCGCCCTGATCGCGATCTTCATCGATCCTGCCCACTTCCTGCGGGTGTACTCGAGGCACGTAGGCCGGCTGCCCCGCCGGCTCGTGCTGAACGGCTTCAGCTTCACTCTGCCCGGCGGGCTGGCGCCGGGTGGCGTGAACCTCGGCGGCGTGATCTTCGGCCTCGATATCCCGCCGGCCTCGGAGCGCTCGCAGTGGCGGGCGTACGTGCGGGCCTACAAGCGCGCCTTCCACGGGATCGCGCCCAGCTTCGCCGGGTCACCGCTCGTCTTCCCGGTCTACCTATCCGCCGAGGCGACGGCACGAGCGCTCGAGCGGACGGGCGGCGAGGTGGGCATTGGCCAGCATCGCTTGCGTGCGGCGCTGCGGACACTCGCTTTTGATGGCCCGGCGGGCCCGGTACGGCTCGACCGCAACCGCCAGGCAATCGTGTCAGTGCATCTGCGGCGCGTTGGCAGCCTTCGGGCGGACGAGCCCACACGGCCGTTTCGCGTCGTGCGCGATGTCGAGCAGAGCTTCGCCGGCGCCTTCGATCGGCGCACGCCCTCCCCGTCGCGTGAGCAGCCAGCCTGCCGGCGAGGCCGTGCCCCGTCCTGGGCGCGCGGCTAGAAGGTCAGAGCTGCGCGATCGTCCAGGTGAAGCGCGTGGCCTGCTCGCGCGGCGCCAGTCCCCCGGGACGGATGCCGCGGCGCACCAGCAGCGTTGACCCCGGGGCCCGGGCTGCCAGCGCCGTGCGCACCCGCCCGAGGCCCTCTTGCCGCCAGCGGTCGGTCAGGCCGATCACAACGACGCCGCTGCCTGCCGCAGCCTCGGTCAGGGCGCCCGGCGCCGGCTCCACGAGCAGCGGCTCGGCCGGCACGCCAAGCGCCTGCTGGACGGCCAGTGAAACGCTCGCCAGGAGCCGGCTGGCGTCGCGCCCGCCGACGCCCGTGCTGGCGCCCGCCACCCGCAGCGGCGCGCCAAGGTTTCGTGCAAGCCACGCGGCCAGCTCGACTGCGGCCCAGTCGTGCGCCGCCCCGGCGAAGGGCACCAACACCGGTCCCGGCTCGATCCGGTCGCCCACCAGCACCGCCACGTCGCACGGGGCCTGGCTGAGCATGGTAAGCAAGCGGCCGTCCTCGAGCAGGCGCTCGGGCGCGTCCGTCAGCAACAGGTCGACGTCCTGCTCTGTCGCGAGCCGGACGAGGTCGGCGCCCGGAGTGAGTGAGGTGAAGGCGGCGGCGCGGACCTGGGCGCCCCGGGCAAGGAGCGCTTCACGGTGCTTATAGACGCGCCGGCTCGCCTGGCCCAGCTCGCGGGCCTCCGCCACGGTCGCGGCCAGCACCAACTCGCGGACAGGCTCGCGCGCGAGCGGCTCGGCCACCTCGAGGAGCCGGTCGAGCGCGCCACCGAGCGGCACGAGCAGGATCGATCGCAGCGACCCGCCACGGGCTGCGCCAGTCGGCGAGGGTCCGCCGGGCGCCAGCGCCGGATCCTGGGCGAGGACTGCCTGCTCCAGCTCGCGCAGTGCGGGTCCGGGCTCGATGCCCAGCTCCTCCACCAGCGCCGCGCGCGCCTCGCGGTAGGCGGCGAGCGCGTCAGCCTGGCGGCCGCTGCGGTAGAGCGCGAGCATCAGCAGCCGCCATGGGTGCTCGCGCAGTGGGTGCTCGCGCACCAGAGCGTCGATCTCCGGAAGGACATCGGCGTGGCGACCGCGCTCGACATCAGCCTCCAGCCGGCGCTCGAGCGTGAGCAGGCGGACCTCGTCGAGTCGGGCCGCCACCGGGCCAATCCCCTCCTCGTCCGCCAAGTCCGCGAGTGCGGGACCGCGCCAGAGCGCGAGCGCCTCGCCGAGCAGGGCGGCCGCTTGGGCGAAGTGCCCCTCCGCGAGCGCCACGCCACCCGCGTGGGAAAGCCGCTCGAAGCACCCAAGGTCGAGCGCATCCGCCTCCACTCGCACGGCGTAGCCCGCGCCCCGGGTGTCGATCGCCTCGCGGCCGAGCGCCTTGCGCAGGCCGGAGACGGCCCCCTGTACCAGGTTCGCCGCACTGGCAGGCGGCTCCTCGCCCCAGAGCATGTCGATCAGCCGCGATGTCGGCGCCACACGGTTCGGCTGTGTCAGGAGCAGCGCCAGCAGCGCACGCTGACGCGGCGTGCCAAGCGCGACCGGCCGCCCACCCACCAACGCCTCCAGTGGTCCCAGCATTCGGTACTGCGGTGCCATCGCTCAGCCGCCGATCGGCTCGGCGGACCGACGACGTGTCCTCTGCTTTTTCTGCTCGATGGGAAACATCCCGCTGCGCACCGTCCTCGACTAGGAGTATCGCTCCGCAGGCGCTACCGCCGTATTTACATCAACCCCTGAAACTTGCCGCTCCGGCTGAGCTGCCGCAAGTAGCCGGTAAGGCAAGGCGAGGTACGGCGCAGCCGGCGGCGTCCGAGCCGGCCCCGCCCCGGCGCCCGAGCCGCAACCGCCGCCTCTGCCGCCGAACCCGGCCAACGAGCTGCGCCCGCGGGCAGGGGATCGCCGCCGGCACCAGCGGACGTCCAGTGGGCGTCAAGCGACGTGGGGGACGCTAGCGCGGTCACAAATCCGCCCGGTCTTGGAGACGGCACCGCGCTCCAAGCCAGCAAGGAGTTGAGGAGATGAAGCGACATACCTATCGATTCGGCGCGGTGGCAACGGTCGCTGTCATCGCGGCCGCGCTGTTCGCTGGGAGCGGGCCGGCCGCCCAGAGCACACCGCTCCCATTCACCTTCTACCTCACCCACTACGAGCTGCTGGGAGACCCGAACGATCCGACCGGGGTCAGGTACCACTCAAGCGGGCGTCCCTTCGCGAAAGCGCGCAACGGCTCGAGGATCATCCTGACCGGGCACGGCGGATGGGACCCAGCGAGCGGGCGAGGGACGGGCGGCGGGAAGTACACAATCCGCGGCACCAAGGGAGCGGTCAAGGCACGAGGCACGTGGCGCGTGACCCGCTTCATCTCGTTCCTCCAACTCGCCGGCTGGTGGGGCATCCCCGGGTTCGAGGAGCTGGGATGGCAGGGGCCGCCGGGGTCCGCGTCGTTCTCCGGGTTCCTCAAAGTCAGGGTGAAGCTTGAGAACCGAGGAGCCGGCGTGCTGACCGCGTGGTGCCTCATGCCGGACGTGCCCATGCCGAGTGACCATGTCTCCGACGGCATCTCGCTCAGCGGACGCAAGTTCAGGTTCACCGACTACCACAGCACCGAGCGAAGCATGGAAGGCGTGATGTTCTATGGACCGGGGACACCAGCGGGGTAGGCCCGTCAACGCCGCAACGCCGCCGGCGGCGACAACTCGGAGGGGCCTCTTGCCGACCGGCCCCTGTCGCAGGCGTACGACGGCGGTGTCGCCACGGCGGTGGATGCTCGTCCCGGGCCTCCTCGGAGCGCTCGTCCTCCAGGCGTGCGGAGCGGGAAGCGAGACCAGCACCGAGACCAGCACAGCCGACTGCAGGCCC
>JBOGXT010000619.1:0-5790 GCA_050694635.1 Thermoleophilaceae bacterium | reverse complement strand
CCGCCGCCGCCACCGCCGGCGCGATGACGCGCCGCCACCTCCTCGACATCGCACGATGCGTTCCAGACGATGCGCCGGTCATGCGAGCAAACCTCCCGCCTGTCGCGTGGGCGGGTGCCGGCGGCTACCCCTGTCGGCGGCACCTCCTCCCGTGGTCCGCCGCCCCCTGCGAGCGGACCGTGTGTCGATAGCAAAGCAAAAGTTGGAGCGCGATGCGCTCCGACGAGGTTACTTCGGCCGATTCCCGCCGGAATCGGCCAGCCTGCAGCTGTTGACCACGTCGCCCTCGCCCTTGGGGACGACCTGGCTGGGCGGCGGCGCCTCGCCGCGCTCGACCCAGCGCTCGAGCGCCACGAACGCCGCCCGGTAGCAGGGCAGGATCGGCCGCAGGCGGTCCGGGAAGTCGTCGTACAGCGAGTCGACGTGGGTGCCCTGGTCGATCACGTAGTAGCGGTGGATCGGCCCCCGGCCGGCCGCGCGGACCATGCGGGTGTACACGTCCGAGTCGGTGCGGATCGGCAGCAGCGCGTCGAGCGTGCCGTGCAGCGTCAGCATCGGCTTGCCGATCCGGCCGCTGTTGGACACGCGGCCGACGGCGTCCTTGACCGCCTGCGGGCGGCTGGCGTAGTCGTAGTCGGCGTCGCAGGCCGGCGTGCCGGACTGGCAGAACGGGATGCCCGCCTCCAGCAGGCCGTCATACGCCGGGTCGAACTCCTCGCGGTAGATGCGCTGCGTGAGGTCCCAGTACACGACCTCGTGGTAGTCCCACAGGAACTCCGACCCGGGCTCGAAGCCGGCCGCGAGGATGGCCTGGTGGGCCGCCTCGTCGCCGCGCTTCCACGCCAGGTAGTTCCGGATCGCGACCGGCAGGTAGGTGAACAGGTTCGGCCCCGCGGGATGCATCAGCGTGCCCTCCCAGTCCACGCCGCCGTCGTAGAGCTCGGGGCTGTTCTCGAGCGCGTAGCGGGTGAGGTAGCCGCCGTTGGAGATGCCGGTCACGTACGTGCGGCGGGCGCCGCGGCCGTAGCGCAGGCGCACCACCTCCTTGCTCGCGCGCGTGAGCTCGGCGACGCGGCGGTGCCATTCCGCCACCGCGTCGCCCGGCTGCTCGCCGTCGCGGTAGAAGGCAGTGCCGGTGTTGCCCTTGTCGGTCGCCGCGAACGCATAGCCGCGGGCCAGCACCCAGTCGCTGATGATGAAGTCGTTCGCGTACTGGCGCCGCACGCCGGGCGCGCCCGTGATGACCAGCTTGCCGTTCCAGCGGTGGGGCAGGCGGATCACGAACTGGGAGTCGTGGTTGCGCGCCTGCCAGGAGTTCGTCGTCGAGTCGTCCGGGAAGTGGCCCTCGACCTGGAGGCCCGGGACGCCCGACGGGTTCCGCGTCCCCTCCGCGTGCAGCCCCGACCAGTCGGTCGGGTCGGTGCGGCCCGACGTCCGGTTCGCGGCCGTGGTGAGGTCATCCAGGCAGTGGCGCTCCTGGCGGTCGGCGCCCGGGATCGTGACCCGGTCGGCGTTCGGGCAGGTGGCGGCGCGCGCCGGCGCCGCGAGCGCGGCGAGGAGGACCGCGGCGAGCGTGAGGACCCTGCCCATACCGGAATACTGCCCGGCTGACGGCCGGACGTACCATGAGGGCGACTGATGGCCGTCGTCCGCGACATCGAGCCCTGGGACGCGCTGCTCCAGGCGGGCCGGGAGGACGAGCGGCTCGTGATGCAGGCGGCCCAGCACCCGCGGCCGCCGCGCGAGGCGGTGATCCCCGACGAGCTGCACGGCGACGTCGCGGCGGCCCTGCGGGCGCGCGGGATCGACCGGCTGTGGTCGCACCAGGGGGAGGCGCTGCACGCCGCGTGGGCGGGGCCCACGATCGTCACCACCGGCACCGCCTCGGGCAAGTCGCTGTGCTTCAACCTGCCGGCGCTCGACACGCTGTGTCGCGACGCGCGGGCGCGCGCGCTGTACCTGTACCCGACCAAGGCGCTCGCCCAGGACCAGGCGCGCGCGCTGAACGCGCTCGGCGTCGAGCGCGCGCGGCCGGCGATCTACGACGGCGACACGCCGCGCGAGCAGCGGCGCGCGATCCGCCAGCGGGCGAACGTCGTGCTCACGAACCCCGACATGCTGCACCTCGGGATCCTCCCCAACCACCCGGCGTGGGGCGACTTCTTCGCCAACCTCGCGGTGGTCGTGGTGGACGAGGCGCACGTGTACCGCGGCGTGTTCGGCTCGCACGTCGCCAACGTGCTGCGCCGGCTGCGACGCGTGGCCGACGCCTACGGCACCGCGCCGCGGATCCTGCTCGCCAGCGCCACGATCGCCAATCCGGGCGAGCTGGCCGAGCGGCTCACGGGGCTCGAAGGCATCACGGTGATCGACCGCGACGGCGCTCCCGCCGCCAAGCGCACGGTCGCGATGTGGAACCCGCCGATCGTCGACGAGAAGCTCGCCGCGCGGCGCTCCGTGCTCGCCGAGGCGGCCGACGTGCTCGCCGACCTGGTGATCGAGGGCGCGCGCACGATCGTGTTCATGAAGTCGCGCAAGGCGGTGGAGCTGATGGCGCGGTTCGCCGAGCTGGGGCTGCGGGATCGGGGCCACGGGGAGCTCGCCGACCGGATCGCGCCCTACCGCGCCGGCTACACGCCCCAGCAGCGGCGGGAGCTGGAGCGGCGGCTGGTCGAGGGCGAGCTGCTCGGGGTCGTCTCCACCGACGCGCTCGAGCTGGGGATCGACATCGGGTCGCTGGACGCGGCGATCTGCGTCACGTTCCCGGGCACCGTCGCCTCGCTGCGCCAGATGTGGGGGCGGGCGGGGCGGCGCGGCCGCGGGCTGGCGCTGTACGTGGCGGGCGAGGACGCGCTCGACCAGTTCTTCTGCCGCCACCCGGACGAGTTCCTCGAGCGCCCGGTGGAGCGCGCCATCCTCGACCACGAGTCCGAGGAGATCCACCTGGCGCATCTCGCCGCCGCGGCGTACGAGCTGCCGCTGACGCCCGAGGACGAGGACGTGTTCGGGGAGCGCTGGGAGGAGCACGCGCGGCGGCTCGTCAAGCAGGGCCGGCTGCGCGAGCGGGGCGGGCGCTACCTCCCGCGTGGCCCGGGCTACCCGGCGGCGCAGATCGCGCTGCGCTCAGCCTCGCCTGACTCGGTCGCGATCGTCGAGTCCTCCGGGGGCGAGGTGATCGGCACCGTCGAGTCGGCGCGGGCCCACTCGGCCGTCCACCCGGGAGCCGTCTACCTGCACATGGGGGTCTCCTACGAGGTCGAGGACCTGGACCTGGCGGGACGCCGCGCGCTGGTGCGGCCCTTCGACGGCGACTGGTACACGCAGCCCAAGAGGGAGTCGGAGACCTGGATCGAGCAGGTGCGGGAGAGCCGTGGGTGCTGCGGGATCGAGCTGTCGTTCGGGATCGTCTCGGTGACCGAGCAGGTGGTCGCCTACCAGAAGAAGCGGGTGGCCGACCACTCCGTGCTCGACCTGCTCGCGCTCGACATGCCGGAGCAGGACTTCGTCACCCAGGCACTCTGGTACGAGCTGCCCGACGCGCTGCTGCGCGACGAGTTCCCGCTGGAGGTGCTCCAGGGCTCGCTTCACGCCGCCGAGCACGGCCAGATCGCGGTGCTGCCGCTGATCGCGATGTGCGACCGCTGGGACATCGGCGGCCTCTCGACCGCGTTCCACCAGCAGACCGGGCGCTCCACGATCTTCATCTACGACGGCCATCCGGGCGGCGTGGGCATCACACGGGTGGGATTCGAGCGCTTCGAGGCGCTGGTCGACGACGCCCTGCGCCTGATCTCCGAGTGCCCCTGCCGAGCCGGCTGCCCCTCCTGCGTGCAGTCGCCGAAGTGCGGCAACCTGAACGAGCCGCTGAACAAGCGCGGGGCGACCGAGCTGCTCAGCCGGATGGCGGCGCGCTAGCCCGTCCCGGCTCCGAGGCGATGAATCTCGCCGTGCGCGCGGGTCGTAACCTGCATCCGCGTGAAGTACCTGATCTTGATCTGGAGCAACCCGGCGTCCCGGGAGATCTGGGAGGGGTTCTCCGCCGACGAGCGCGGCGAGGGTCTGGCCGCGTACGCCGCCCTCACCGAGGATCTCCTCGCATCGGGGGAGTTGATCGTAAGCGAGGCCCTGGCTGATCCGTCCCTGACCAAGCGGATCTCGATCCGTGAGGGCCGGACGATGACCAGCGACGGGCCGTTCGCGGAGGCGAAGGAGCTCCTGGCCGGCTTCTTCCTGATCGAGTGCGAGAGCATCGAACGCGCGATCGAGATCGCCGCGCGCGTGCCGGAGGCATCGCTCGACCTGGTCGAGGTGCGGCCGGTCATGGCCCTCAGCGACTTCGAGTTGTGAGCTCTGCGGCCGAGGTGGAGGACCTGCTGCGCGACCTGGCGTCGCGGGTCCTCGGCACCCTCGCGCGGCGCTACCGCGACTTCGACACCTGCGAGGACGCGGTGCAGGAGGCGCTCCTGGCGGCCGCGGTCCAGTGGCCGAGCGAAGGGGTGCCGGCCCACCCGAAGGGGTGGTTGATCACGGTCGCGTCGCGCCGGCGGACCGAGCTGTGGCGCAACGACTCCGCCCGGCGGCGCCGGGAGGAGACCGCCGCCTCACTGGAGCCACCCGATCCCGAGCCCATCCCCGACGCGGACGACACGCTCACCCTGCTGCTGCTGTGCTGTCACCCGTCACTCACGCCGGTCTCCCAGGTGGCCCTGACGCTCCGCGCCGTCGGCGGGCTGACCACCGCGGAGATCGCCCGCGCGTTCCTGGTCCCGGAGACGACCGTGGCTCAGCGCATCAGCCGCGCGAAGCAGCGCATCAGGTCAAGCGGCGCCGAGTTCCGGATGCCGCCGCCGGACGAACGCAGGGAGCGCATCGACGCGGTGCTGCACGTGCTGTATCTGATCTTCAACGAGGGATACACCGCCAGCTCCGGACCCGCGCTGCATCGCGTGGAGCTCACCACAGAGGCGATCCGCCTGACCCGGCAGCTTCGCGATCGCCTGCCCGAGGACGGCGAGGTCGCCGGGCTCCTCGCTCTCATGCTGCTCACCGACGCCCGCCGCCCGGCCCGGACCGGGGCAGACGGTGCGCTCGTGCCGCTCGCCGAGCAGGACCGTCGCCGGTGGGACGCCCAGGCGATCGCCGAGGGCGTCGGCCTCATCACCGCGACGCTGGCCACTGCGCCGATCGGCCCCTACCAGCTGCAGGCAGCGATCGCCGCCGTGCACGACGAGGCGGCCAGCCCCGAGGACACCGACTGGCCGCAGATCCTCGGGCTGTACGAGCTGCTGCAGAGCATCGCGCCCGGACCGATGGTGACGCTGAACCGAACCGTCGCCGTCGCGATGGTCCACGGTCCTCGGGTGGGTCTGGAGCAGCTTGCCGAGGCCGAGGCGGATCCGGCGCTGGCCGGACACCACCGGGTCGACGCCGTACGCGCACACCTGCTCGACATGGCGGGCGACCGGGAGGCGGCGCATGCGCACTACCGCCTGGCCGCGAGCCGCACGCTCAGCCTCCCCGAGCAGCGCTACCTCCAGGGCCGGGCGTCGGCTTAGGTGGTCATGCTGCGCGAGGCGGCCTCGAGGACCGACGCGCGCGCCCTGCGCGAGGCCTCGTAGAGGCTTACCGCCGCGGCCGCCTCCGTGCCCTCGGCGACCAGCCGGTCCTCGATGTCGGCCGCGCTCATGTCGTCGTAGCCGGGCCAGGGCTCGTCGATCGCGACCTCCGCCCCGGCGCCGTCCTCGGCACCGGCCTCGGCAGCCTCGGCCACGAGCTCGGGCTCCTCGGTGA
>JBOGXT010000618.1:0-4092 GCA_050694635.1 Thermoleophilaceae bacterium | reverse complement strand
CGCCAGGCCGCCGCCGACGAGGTCCGCGCCGCGACCGGCTTCGCGATCGGCGGCGTGCCGCCGTTCGGGCACGACCTGCCGGTCCTCTTCGACGAGTCGCTGCTCGAGCACGAGCACGTCTGGGCGGCCGCCGGCGACCCCCACAGCCTGTTCTGCGTGGACCCGCGCGAGCTGGCGCGCTGCATCGACGCCCGCGTGGTCGCGGTAGGCGCCGCCGCATAGACGGCTGTACAAGCCCCGGCGCACGAATCCTGTACAGGGGGCGAAAGACAGCCTGGAGGCGTGCTTCGACCATGCGGTCATGGAACCCACGCTTCCCGATGCCCTGAGCCGGATCGACACCGTCTGGGTGCTCGTCGCCGGTATCCTCGTGTTCTTCATGCAGGCCGGCTTCCTGCTCCTGGAGGTCGGCTTCTCGCGCATGAAGAACGCCGGGACGGTGGTGGCGAAGGTGATCGCCAACCTCTCGATCGCGGCGCTCTGCTACTGGGCGGTCGGGTTCGCACTGGCCTTCGGCGGCGCCGGCTGGTTCGCCGGCACGGAGGGGACCTTCCTCGGCACGAACGACCAGTCGCTCTTCCCGGCGATGGAGTTCTCCGCCGCCGCGGTCCCGGCCAAGTTCTTCTTCCAGTTCGCGTTCTGCGCCGTATCGCTCGCGATCGTCTGGGGCACCACGCTCGAGCGGATCAAGTTCGGCGCCTACCTGATCTACGCGGTCATCTTCAGCGCGCTGATCTACCCGGTGATCAGCCACTGGATCTTCGGCGGCGGCTGGCTCCAGGTGAACTTCGGCATGCAGGACTTCGCCGGCTCCACCGTCATCCACCTGATCGGCGCCACCGGCGCGCTCGCGGCGCTGCTGCTGCTCGGGCCCCGCCAGGGCAAGTTCGGCCGCGACGGCAAGCCCAACGTGATCCCCGGCCACTCGATGCCGCTGGTGGGCCTGGGCGTGCTGATCCTGTTCGTCGGCTGGTTCGGCTTCAACGCCGGCTCCACGCTGGGCGTGGCCGACGGCCGCTTCGCCGAGGTCGCGATCGTCACCGTGATCGGCGCCGCCGGCGGCGTGATGGGCGCCATGAGCACGAGCTGGCTGCTCACGCGCACGTTCGACATCGGCATGACCGGCAACGGCGTGATCGCCGGGCTCGTCGGCATCACCGCCGGGTCGGGCTACGTCGAGTACTGGGCCGCCCTGCCGATCGGGCTCGTGGCGGGGATCCTGGTGGTGGTCTGCGTCATCGCCATCGACAAGGTGCTCGACGACCCGATCGGTGCCTTGTCCGCACACGGTGTGGCGGGCGTGTGGGGCACGATCTCCTGCGGCCTCTTCACGGCCCCGCGGCTGGCCGAGTACAACGCGATCGGCGAGGGCGGCCTCTTCTACACCGGCTCGGTCGATCAGCTCGCCGCCCAGGCGCTCGGCGTGGCGGCCGCGTTCAGCGCGGTGTTCGCGGTCAGCTTCCTCGTCTTCTTCCTGATCAAGGCCACCTACGGCCTGCGGGTGAAGCCCGAGGAGGAGCGCTACGGCCTCGACCTCGTCGAGCACGGCATGTGGGGCTATCCGGAGCAGTTCATGCCGGTGCCGGGCTCCGAGTACCACCAGCCGGCCGCCCCCGCGCAGCGCCCGACGCCCAGACCGGTGCCGCTCGGGCTGTCGACCAGGACCCAGGAGAGCTAGGAGGCAGCCATGAAGAAGGTCGAAGCGATCATCCGACCCGAGCGCCTCCAGGAGGTGCAGGACGCGCTGGACGAGCTCGGGGTGTCCGGCCTGACGGTGTCCGAGGTGATGGGCTGCGGGCGCCAGAAGGGCTACACCGAGCAGTACCGCGGCTCGCGGGCGAACATCTCGCTGCTGCCGAAGCTCAAGATCGAGTCGGTGGTGTCGACGGAGGTGGTCGACAAGGCGGTCGACGCGATCGTCGGCGCCGCCTACACAGGCGAGATCGGCGACGGGCGGGTGTTCGTGCACCCGGTCGAGCAGTCGGTCCGGATCCGCACGGGCGAGCGCGGCGAGGAGACCGTGCAGCACGAGGCGCCAGTGGGCTGGGGCTACTAGCCGTGTGGTCCTGGATCCGCGGCGTCGTCGCGGACCGCGGCGAGCACGATCCGGTCCCCATCGACCTGGAGCGGACGATTCCGTCCCCTGCGCACTCGGCCGAGCCGAGTGCTTCGGGCCTCGGCGGGGGCTACGCCTTCCGGCTCGGCGTGCGCGCCGGCTACGGTGGCGGCGAGACCGCCCGCATCCCGGTCGGCCGCAGGATCAACCCCTCCCCCCACCCGATCCTCAAGGAGATCCACCACTGCGAGGTGGCGGGCCAGACGCTCGAGGCGGCCAACGTCTACGCGCTGAAGGCCAAGGTCGAGCGGCTGCTCGAGACCCTCGCCCCCGCCCGGGCCCTGCCGCTCTGCTACTTCCGCGCGCCCGCGATGGACTACGAGCTGCCCGTCTACGAGCAGGGCGGTTGGCTCACCACTCCGGTGCTGGGCGGGCCGCGGATCCGCTCGCGCGACCTCGCCGGCATCCGCCGCCAGGTGTGCCGCTACCTCGAGTCTGCCGGGTACGTGAGCGACGCGGATGAGGTCAGCGTCGGGGTGGTGCGGCCGCGCGACCTCTCCCGCGTCGCGCCCGCCGCGGTGCTCCGCTCGCTCTCGGACCCCGACCTGTGGCTGCCCTCCGTCGAGGGGACGTCCGACGACGGCCCCGTCGTGGGCGTCGTCGGCCACGGGGGCAGGGCCGCCCCCGACGTCGTCTCCCTGATCCGCTACCACCAGACGGAGCTGGGCCGCGCCGGGCAGCTGGCCGCCTGGGGCCTGTACGCCGTGGAGGTCCGGCCCGACATCTGGGCCGCGGCCGAGGTCCGCACCGAGGAGGCCGGCTCGCGCCTCGTCGCGCACCTCACGGACGACGCCTCGACCCGCCTCGAGCTCGACGTGCGCCGCACCGGCGCCGGCGACGTGGCGGCTGCGCTCGAGGACCGCGGCATCAACGTCTTCCTGGCGCCCGACGAGGGCGCCCTCGCCACCCAGGTGGGCCACCACCTGGCCGGCTCCGAGTTCCTCCGCCACACGACGGAGGTCGAGATCCACCCGGCCGGGCCGCCCCGCGCGGAGCGCCTCGGCGTCGAGTCCATTCGCGCAGACCAGGAGGTTCACGCAGCATGGAGCTAGCGCTCATCATCGGCGGGTCGGCCCTCGCCGCCCTGTTCCTGATCGCATTCGCGGTCTGGGCCCACCAGTACGCCAAGGTCGGCCCGAACGAGGTGCTGATCATCTCCGGCCGCAAGCGCAAGGACCGCGGCTACCGGATAGTGAGAGGCGGCGGCACCTACGTGCGCCCGTTCAGCGAGCGCGTGCAGCGGCTCTCGCTGGAGCTGATGCAGTTCGACGTGAGGACCGCCGAGACCTACTCCATGCACGGCGTGCCCGTGCAGGTGGACGGCGTCTGCATGGTCAAGATCGACGGCTCCGACGACGGCATCGAGCGCGCCGCGGAGCAGTTCCTGTCGCGCCGCACCGAGGACATCGTGCGCACGGCGATGCAGGCCGTGGAGGGCCACATGCGCACGGCCATCGGGGCGCACTCGATCGAGGACGTGTACCGCGACCGCCAGGCGCTCGTGCGGCAGGTGCGCGAGCTGGCCGGCCCCGACCTCGAGGCGATGGGCCTCACGGTGGTCTCGCTCACGATCCGCAACGTGGGCGACAAGCAGGGCTACATCGAGGCGCTCGGGCGGCCGCGCACGGCGCAGGTCAAGCGTGACGCGATCCGCGGCGAGGCCGAGGCCGAGCGCGAGGCCAAGGCCGCCCGCTACCAGGCCGACCTGGCGATCGAGCGCTCCCGGCGCGACTTCGAGATCGAGAAGTCCGGGTTCAAGGCCGAGGGCATGCGCGCCAGCGCGGAGGCGGACCTCTCCTACGACCTCCAGAAGGCGATCACGCGCCAGGAGGTGCGCCGCGCCGAGCTCGAGGTCGAGATCGTGGAGCGCCAGAAGGCGATCGAGCTGATGCAGGCCGAGGTGGAGCGCCGCAAGCGCGAGCTGGCCGCCGAGATCGTGGAGCCGGCCGTGGCGCGGGCGCGCGAGATCGCCGAGG
>JBOGXT010000617.1:0-12519 GCA_050694635.1 Thermoleophilaceae bacterium | reverse complement strand
GCGTCGGCGGGCGCGACCACCGCGCCGGTCACGGACCGCCCCAACTCGGTCAGGCGCTCGGCCGCGAGCACGCCCGAATCGACCTCTTCAGTCATCTGGACCTCGTTCCTCTCGACAAGTTGGCGCGGGACGTTTGCACCTACTGACCGGCCGAGCTCCACGGAATCATCGGGACCACTCGCCTACGGGTAACCGCACCCCCAGATGCCGGGCAGCCGCACTGGTCCCGGCGATCCGGGATGGAAGCCTCGGACGCATGCTCTCCATGCCTCAGCTCGCCGACGACCTCAAGGGCCGCGTGATCGCGCCCGACGACCCTGACTACGACACCGCGCGGACCGTCTTCTCCGGCGCCGTCGACCGCCGGCCGGCCCTCATCGTGCGGGTGGCCGACGCCTCCGACGTCTCGCGCGTCATCGCGATGGCCCGCGACACCGGCGCGGAGCTTGCCGTCCGCGGTGGCGGCCACAGCGGCGCGGGTCACGGCGTGAGCGAGGGCGGGATCGTGCTCGACCTCTCGGACATGCGGGCGCTCGAGATCGATGCGCAGGCGCGCACGGCCTGGGCCGAGACCGGGGTGACCGCCGGCGAGTACACGGCCGCGGCGGGTGCCCACGGCCTCGCCACCGGGTTCGGCGACACCGGCTCGGTCGGGATCGGCGGGATCACGCTGGGCGGCGGCGTCGGCTTCCTCGTGCGCAAGCACGGTCTCACGATCGACGACCTGCTCGCCGCCGAGGTCGTGACCGCGGACGGCGAGCTCCTGCGAGTGGACGACGAGTCGCATCCTGACCTCTTCTGGGCCATCCGCGGCGGCGGCGGCAACTTCGGCGTCGCGACCCGCTTCCAGTTCCGGCTTCATCCGGTCGACACGTTCGTCGGCGGCATGCTGATCCTGCCGGCCACGCCCGACGTGATCGCGTCCTTCGTGGCCGCGGCTGAGGCCGCGCCGGAGGAGCTGTCGACGATCGCGAACGTCATGCCGGCGCCGCCGATGCCGTTCTTGCCGCCCGAGCATCACGGCCGGCCGGTGGTGATGGGCCTGCTGGCCTACGCCGGCCCGGTCGAGGACGCCGAGCGCGCGATCGCGCCGTTCCGCGAGCTCGCGACCCCGATCGCCGACATGGTCCGGCCCATGCCCTATGCGGGGATGTATCCGCCGGAAGAGGAGGACTACCGACCGGTGGCGGCGGTGCGCACGATGTTCGTCGACCGCATCGACCGCGCGGTGGCAGAGACGATTCTCGATGGGATCCAGGGCTCGACCGCGCAGATGGCCGTGACCCAGATCGGCGTGCTCGGCGGAGCCATGGCGCGCGTGCCCGCGCAGGCGACCGCGTTCGCACACCGCGAGAGCCGAATCATGGTGAACGTCGCGGCGATCTACGAGCGTCCCGAGGAGCAGGCGGTCCACCAGGAATGGGTGGACGGCCTGGCGGGCGCGCTGCGCCAGGGTGACGCCGGGGCCTACGTCGGCTTCCTCGCCGACGAGGGCAAGGAGCGGGTTCGCGCCGCCTATCCGGGGCCGACCTGGGAGCGGCTCGCGGCGATCAAGCGCCGCTACGACCCGGCCAACCTCTTCCGGCTCAACCAGAACATCGCGCCGGCGATCGCGGGCTAGGTGATCATCGCCTCGACGTGGGCAAGCGCCCGGCGGTAGGCCGGGTCGCGCAGCAGCGCCTGGCGGATGCCCTCGCCGAGGATCCCGGACTCGCCGCGCGAGGCGCCCAGCACGGTCCAGCGCGACTCGCGCCCCTTGCGGTCGCTGCGGCGGGCGGTCAGGCCGCCGGGGCCGCGGTCGAGGCTGATCCGCATGCCGCTGGCGGTGCCGATCTCGATGCCGGCCAACCCAGGCACGGACATGGTCGGGTCCGGCACCAGCTCGACCGCCACGTCCTGGCGGCGACCGTGCGCGCTGCCGCGCAGCGAGCCGTTCGCGGCCATCAGCGCACCGGGCTGCCAGTCGAGCCGCGATGCGAGCCAGCCGCAGAACAGGAGCCCCGCAATCGCCGACTGGGGCGCATGGCGCACGGTCACAGAGCTGATCCGGCCGAGCTCCTCGCGCCACTGCCGCGGGTCGAAGGTGGAGGCCACGCGCTCACGCCACGGCGTGGAGCGCAGCCAGGCCAGGTCGACCACGTAGGCGCCGCCGGCAAGCTCGCGGGCACGCGCCACGGCGGCGCCCGGATCGGGTTCGTTGACCGAGTCCACCAGCACGACCTGGGACAGGTGCAGCAGCGCGTCGACCGCCTCGGGGTGGCCGTGAGGCGACCATACGACCGTGGCGATGTCCGTGACCACGATCGGGTCGACGATCGTGTCGAGCCTCTCGAGGTGCCTTGGCCCCAGGTCGAGCACGATCCGCTCGCGGGTCAGCGCGAGCTCGCCCGGCTTCGGGTCGTGGTGGTCCTCGGTCGTGATCGCCACCGTCGCGTCGATCGTGGTGCGACCGTCCTCGACCGCGCACAGGATCGTGCGCGACGGGTGGTAGCGGCCCACCCGGTCGAGCCGGTTCATGATCTCGCCTCGCCACTCGCGGTCCACCACGACGACCAGGTTCAGCACCCGCGCGGGGGCGTAGGCCTCGTCGCGCCCGCACTGCTCCTGGATCAGCGCGCGCAGCGCCTCCTCGATGGCGGCCGGGGTGGTGTCGCGCTCGCTCCACATCAGATGGCGCGCCAGTGCTCCCCGGGCTCGAGGAGCGAGTCGGCTTCCTGCGGCCCCCCGGAGCCGGCCGGATAGGTCGGCAGCGCACCGTCCTCGCCGGCCCAGCGCTCGAGGATCGGGTCGATCACGCGCCACTGCCCCTCCACCTCGTCGTCGCGGGTGAAGAGCGTCGCGTCGCCGCGCATCGCGTCCATGATGAGACGCTCGTACGCCTCCGGCGACTGGGACAGGAAGGCCGTCCCGTACAGGAACTCCATGTTCACCGGCCGGATGCGCATGCGGGTGCCGGGGATCTTCGCTCCGAGCGAGAGGGAGACCCCTTCGTTGGGCTGCACCGCCATCACGAGCTGGTTGGGCTGCACCCCGATCGATCCCTCGGCCTGGAAGGCGAGGTGGGGAACGGGCTTGAGCGTCACGGCGATCTCCGTGACCTTGCGCGCCAGGCGCTTGCCGGTGCGCACGTAGATCGGAACCCCGGCCCAGCGCCAGTTGTCGACCTCGACCCGCAGCGCCGCGTACGTCTCGGTGCGAGAGTCGTCCGGGACGCCCTCCTCGTAGAGGTAGCCCGGCACGTCCTTGCCCTCGGCCATACCGGCGGTGTACTGGGCGCGGACCGTTGCCTTCGGCGGCTTGATGGCGTGCAGCACCTTGACCTTCTCGTCGCGCACGTCGTCCGCGGAGAAGCTCACCGGCGGCTCCATGCAGAGCAGCGTGAGCAGCTGCAGCATGTGGTTCTGGACGAGGTCGCGCAGCGCGCCCGACCGGTCGTAGTAGCCGGCGCGCGAGCCGATCCCGAGGTCCTCCGCGGCGGTGATCTGGACGTAGTCGATGTAGTTCCGGTTCCAGATCGGTTCGAACATGCCGTTCGCGAAGCGAAACGCCAGCATGTTCTGCACGGTCTCCTTGCCCAGGTAGTGATCGATCCGGAAGACCTGGGACTCGTCCAGGACCGAGAGCACCTGACGGTTCAGCTCGAGCGCCTCGTCGAGGCGCGTGCCGAAGGGCTTCTCGATCACCACGCGGACCTCGGACCCCTCGTGCCGCTCGAGACCGTGCGCGCCGAGCTTGCCGATGATGACCGGGAAGAAGGCCGGGGCGGTCGAGAGGTAGAAGACGCGGTTGAACGGGATGCCGGCCTCCTCGTCGAACTCGCGCAGCTCGCCGTCGAGCTGCTCGTAGATCGAGTCGTCGTCGAACGTGCCGGGCACGTAGCGCACCCGCTCGAGCAGCTTGTCGAGCACCTGCTCGTCCGGCTGCCGGCGCGAGTACTTCGCTATCGACTCCCGCGCCATCTGGCGGTAGTCCTCGTGCGGGATGTCGGAGCGCGACACGGCGATCAGGTTGAAGCGCTCCGGCAGCGCGCCCTCGTGGGCGAGGTTGTAGACGGCCGGAAGCAGCTTGCGGTGCGCGAGATCGCCGGTGCCACCGAAGATCACCAGCGTCGTCGGGTGGACCGGCAGGCGCTCGAGGCCCTCGATGAGCGGGTTGGGCTGCTGCTCGACGGTGGCCATCGCCTACTCCGCGTGGGCCTGCGCCTGGGCGGCCGGGTCGGCCGCCCGTGTCGCGTGGCCGCCGAACTGGTTTCGCAGGGCCGCGTTCACCTTGGCGGCGAACGCGTTCTGGCCCCGCGAGGAGAAGCGCTCGTACAGCGAGGTGCTGATCACCGGGGTCGGGATTCGCCGCTCGATCGCGTCCTCCACCGTCCAGCGTCCCTCGCCCGAGTCCTCCACGAACGGGGCGAGGCTGTCCAGGTCGTTGCCCTCCTGCTCGAAGGCCCGCGCCGCCAGCTCGCAGAGCCAGGAGCGCACCACCGAGCCCTGCATCCACAGGTGCGCGATCTTCGCGTTGTCGAGCTCGTACTCGCAGGCGTCGAACAGCGCGAAGCCCTCGGCGTAGGCCTGCATCATCCCGTACTCCACGCCGTTGTGGACCATCTTCACGTAGTGGCCCGCGCCGGTCGGCCCGAAGTGGCCCCAGCCCGGCCCGTGCTCGTCGTCCTCGGGCGGGGCCAGCACGTCGAGGATCGGGCTCAGCCGCTCCACGGCCTCGTCGGGGCCGCCCACCATCATGCAGTAGCCGACCTCGAGCCCCCAGACGCCGCCGCTCACGCCCGCGTCCACGTAGTGGATCCCCTTCCCGGCGAGCGCCTCGGCGCGCGCCTTGTCGTCGGTCCAGCGCGAGTTGCCGCCGTCGACGATCGTGTCGCCCTCTGCGAGCAGCCCCGCGAGGGTGTCGACCGTCTGCTGGGTCGGGTCTCCGGCCGGCACCATGATCCAGACCGACCGCGGCGGCTCCAGCATCGAGACAAGCTCCTCGAGCGAGCTCGCGCCGCTCGCCCCGTTCGATTCCGCGGTTCGTACCGCATCCTCGCTGAAGTCGAACACGACGCATTCGTGCTCTGAGTCGCGATGGATGCGGTGCACCATGTTTCCGCCCATCTTCCCGAGGCCTATGAAGCCGAGCTGCATCAGAGGATCCTCCTCACCGCGTCAGCGGGGTCGCCTTCCAAGCGAACCTGCACGGCCGGCAACCCGTGGTTGCGCAGGGTCTGCAGGTCCCCCAGGGCCTGTGCGTTCTTCAGGTGCCGGAACCCGTACCCGGCTTCGGGGATCTCGGCGTCTTCGGTGCCGTCGTGTACGAGCTGCACGAAGAGCCCGTTCGGGGGGCCGCCCTTGTGGTACTGGCCGGTCGAGTGCAGGAAGCGGGGTCCGTAGCCGAACGTCGTGGTCGCCTTGGTCCGGTCGCGGATGCGAACCCGCAGGTCGTCGACCGCGTCGTCGAACTCCTCGGACGGCTGCACGTAGCCCATGATCGCGACGTAGTGCGGCGGTGCCGCCCCGTCGAGGAGCTCGTCGAGCGAGCCGGGCTCGAGCTCCGGCAGGCCCGCCGTGCGCGAGGGGCCGGGCTCGGCCCGGACCGGAGCGAGGCTTTCCGCGAGGATCTTGGCGGTGTTGTCCTTGGCCTCCTGCACGTTGGGCTGGTCGAAGGGGTTGATGCCGAGCGCCCAGCCCGACACCGCCGTGGCGAACTCGGCGAAGAAGAAGATCCGGCCGAGGTCGGCCGGGCCGTGCACCGCGACCCTCACGGTCGGGTGCCCGGCGCGTGCGAGCGCCTCGATCTTCGCGTCGGTCTCCGGGTCGGCGTTCTCGGGGTCGCGCAGGTAGGCGAACACGCGGTCGTGCCCATACGCGTCCGGGCCGCCGAGCGGCTCGCCCGCGACGGGGAGGATGCCCTTCCCGTGCTTGCCGGTCGACTCGGCGATCAGCTGCTCGACCCAGAGGCCGAAGCTCGAGATCGGCTCGGACACGACGAAGGTAGCCTTGTCGCGCCCCTGGGCCGCCAGCTCGCCCATGGCGATGCCCATCCAGAGCCCCGAGTTCGAGGCGCTCTCGTCGAAGTGCGTGCAGTTCTGCTCCGCCACCTGCGCGCGGTGGAGCAGCGCCTCGACGTTCACGCCCGCCAGCGCCGCCGGCACGAGCCCGAAGTACGACAGCACCGAGTAGCGGCCGCCAATGTCGGGGTCGTTCTCGAACACGTGTCGGAAGCCGCGCTCGTGCGCGAGGTCGACGAGCGGGCTGCCGGGGTCGGTGACCGCCACGAAGCGCCTGCCGTCCCCGCCCGAGCGCTCGAGGAAGTAGCGCATGTGCGAGAGCGTCTCGATCGTGCCGCCCGACTTCGAGGAGACGATGAACAGCGTCGTCTCGAGGTCCACGGCGCGCTCCACCGCGAGCACGGCGCCCGGGTCGGTCGAGTCGAGCACCTGCAGGCGCAGGGCGCCGGGGATCTGGCCGTACGAGCGCCGGATTACCTCGGGCCCGAGCGACGAACCCCCCATGCCGAGCAGCACCGCATCGGTGAAGCCGTCCGCCTTCGCCTGCTCGACGAACTCGTTCAGCTCGGGCGCGTGCTCGAGCATCTTCTCGCTGATCGTGAGCCAGCCCAGCCGGTTGCCGATCTCGGGCACGCCCGGGCCGCCCCAGAGCGACTCGTCGCGCTGCCAGACGCGCTTGGCCACGGCCTCGGACTGCGCCTCCTTGACCTGCTCGATCAGCGGCGGCTCGAGCTCGTCCGGGATCGAGGACTGGATCGTGGGCGGCCGTCCGGTGACGATCCCCTCGCGGGTCAGCTCGACGCCTTCGATCAGCTTGTCGAACGGCTCGACGAACTTCGCGATCCCGTCGCGCAGCAGCTTCGCCGTCACGTCGCCCATGTCGATCCCCGCGTCTGCCAGCGCGGCCAACTCGGCGCTCGGGTCCCGGTCCGCGGTCGGCCCCGTGACCTCGAGCTGCTCCTCGCAGGCGAGCATCGTGGGCGCCGGCATGGTGTTGACCGTGTGCGGCGCGATCAGCGAGTCCACGTACTTGGTCTCGGGGTAGTGCGGGTCCTTCACCCCGGTGGACGCCCAGAGCGGGCGCTGGACCGGGCAGCCCGCCTCGCGCAGCCGGGCGAAGCGCTCGCCCAGGAACACCTCCTTGAAGCGCATGTAGGCCGCCCGCGCGTTGGCGATCGCGGCCGTGCCGCGCAGCTCCTCGCGGCCGAGCTCGGCCAGGCGCTTGTCCGCCTCGGTGTCGACGCGGGAGACGAAGAAGCTCGCCACCGAGTGCACGTCCATCGACTCGCCCGCCTCGAGGCGGCGCTCCATGCCGCGGAGGTAGGCCTCGCAGACCTTCCCGTAGGCCTCGACCGAGAACAGCAGCGTCACGTTGATGTTGATCCCGTCGGCGATCGCCCGCTCGATGGCGGGCAGGCCCTCCTCGGTGCCCGGGATCTTGATCATCAGGTTGGGGCGGTCGACCCGCTGCCAGAGGTCGTGCGCCTGCTCGAGCGTGCCCGCCGTGTCGTGGGCCAGCGCGGGCTCCACCTCGAGCGAGACGAATCCGTCGGCGCCGCCCGCCTCGTCCCAGACGGGGCGGAGCACGTCGCAGCCCAGCTGCACGTCCTCGACGGCGATCTCCTCGTAGATCCGCCGCGCGTCGAGGCCCTGATCGGCCAGCTCAGCGATCTGCTCGTCGTAGTCGGTGGAGCCGAGGATCGCCTTCTCGAAGATGGCCGGGTTCGAGGTCACGCCGCGCAGCGAGTCCTCGCGCACGAGGCGCTCGAGCTCGCCGCTCGTGATCAGGCTGCGGCGGATCTGGTCCAGCCACACGCTCGTGCCGGCGGCGGTCAGCGCCGCCAGCCGCTGGTTGACCTCGCCTTGCGGCAAGCGCCCGGCTCGGCCGGGCGCGCGCCGATGCTGTTCAACGCTCATGCTCGCGCTCCTACTCTCTCGAGGACCGCCCGGGCCCGGGCGGCAACGTTCTCCGGCGTGAAGCCGAAGTGCTGGTACAGGTCCTTCTGCGGGCCGGACGCGCCGAAGCTCGTCATGCCGACCTGCCCGCCGTCGTCAGTCGTCCACCGCGCCCAGCCGAAGGTCGAGGCGGCCTCGACCGAGACCCGGGCGCGCACCGCCGGCGGCAGGACCGAGTCGCGGTATTCCTCGTCCTGCTCGGCGAAGCGTTCGAGGCAGGGGGCCGACACCACCCGCGTGGCGGTCCCTTCGGCCTCGAGCAGGTCGGCCGCACCCGTGCAGATGTGCACCTCCGAGCCCGTGCCGATCAAGATCAGGTCGGGGTCGCCGTCCCGGAACGAGTCGCGCAGCACGTAGGCGCCGCGGTGGATGGCGTCGTCGGGCACGCCGCTCGGGTTCCAGACCGGCAGGCCCTGGCGGCTCAGGGCCAGCGCGACCGGCGCAGCGGTCTGCTCGATCGCGAAGCGCCACGCCAGCGCCGTCTCGTTCGCTCCCGCCGGGCGCACCATGTAGAGGTTGGGCGTAGCGCGAAGGTGCGCGAGCTGCTCGATCGGCTGGTGCGTCGGGCCGTCCTCGCCGAGGCCGATCGAATCGTGCGTGAACACGAAAATGGCCGGCAGGCGCATCAGGGCGGCCAGCCGGATCGAGCCCTTCATGTAGTCGGAGAAGGTGAAGAAGGTGGAGCCGAACGCCTTGAGCCCGTGCAGGCAGAGGCCGTTCACGATCGCGCCCATGCCGTGCTCGCGCACGCCGTAGTGCACGTTGCGGCCGGCGTACTCGCCCTTCCTGACCGCGCCGGCGCCGGCGATCAGCGTGAGCGTCGAGGGCTCCAGGTCGGCCGAGCCGCTCACCAGGTGCGGCACCCGCTCGGCCGCCCACTGGATCACGCTTTGCGAGGCCTTGCGCGTGGCCACCATGCCGTCCTCGGGCCGGAATTTCGGCACCTCCGCGTCCCAGCCGTCCGGCAGCCGCCCCTCCATGGACAGCGACAGCTCGTCCCACAGCTCGGGGTGCCCGGAGCGGTAGGCCTCGGCGCGCTCGTTCCACTCGGCCTCGGCCTCGGCGCCGCGCCGGCCGGCGGTCTTGCGGAAGTGCTCGAGCACCTCGTCGGGCACCAGGAACTGGGCGTCGGGGTCCCAGCCGTACACCTCCTTGGTCAGGCGCACCTCGTCCTCCCCGAGCGGTGAGCCGTGGGCCTTCTCGGTGTCCTGCTTGTTGGGCGAGCCGTAGCCGATGTGGGTCCGCAGCACGATCAGCGACGGCCGGTCGGTGACCTCGTCCGCCCCGGCGATGGCCAGCTCGATCCTCCCGAGCGCGATGTCCTCGCCGAGGTCCTGCACGTGCCAGCCGTAGGCCTCGAATCGCTTCCCGACGTCCTCGCTGAACGCCATCGAGGTCTCACCGGCCAGCTGGATGTGGTTGTTGTCGTAGAAGGCGACGAGCTTGCCCAGGCCGAGGTGGCCGGCGAGCGAGCAGGACTCGGAGCCGACTCCCTCCTGGAGGTCGCCGTCGCTCACGATCGCGAAGGTGCGATGGTCGATCAGCTCATGACCGGGGCGGTTGAAGCGCGCGGCCAGCATCCGCTCGGCGAGCGCCAGGCCGACGGCCATCGAGATGCCCTGGCCGAGCGGGCCGGTGGTGGCCTCGATGCCGGCGGCGTCGCCGCGCTCGGGATGACCGGCGGTGGGGCTGCCGAGCTGGCGGAAGCGCTTCAGGTCGTCGAGCGTCAGGCCGTAGCCCGACAGGTAGAGGCTCGAGTAGAGCAGCATCGAGGCGTGCCCGGCCGAGAGCACGAAGCGGTCGCGGTCGAACCACTCGGCGTCGGCCGGGTTGTGCTTCATCACCCTCGTGTAGAGCAGGTAGGCCAGCGGCGCGAGCGCCATCGGCGCGCCGGGGTGCCCGGATTTCGCCTTCTCCACCGCGTCCATCGAGAGCGTCCGGATCGTGTTGATGGCGAGCTCGTCCAGCTGGGCGGTGCCGGTCGTCATTCGGCCCTTTCGGTCGCGGTGGCGTGGGGCCTCTCAGTATCGCGTTCGACCTCCTGCGCTGCCAAGACCCCCGCCCCGATCATCCCCGCGTGGGCGCCGCCTTGGGCGAGCGCGATCGTGGTGCGGCGCCAGAGGGCCGGCAGCGCCCGCGCCTGCGCCTCCTGGACGGCGCGGTCGAGGAACAGGGCGCTGGCGCGCGACAGGCCGCCGCCGAGCGCGAGGCGGTCGGGCTCGAACACGTTCACGTAGCCGGCCAGCGCGATGCCGAGCATCCGAGCGAAGTTGTCGAAGATCAGGAGGGCGTCCGGATCGCCCGACTGGGCCGCCCCCACCAGCTCGTGGCCCGAGACCCGCCCGTCCGGGCCGATGCAGCCGGCCAGGCGGCTGTCCGGCCTGTCCGCGGCCATCTCGGTGGCGTCGCGCTCGAGCGCCTGGCCGGAGCAGTAGGCCTCGATGCAGCCGCGGTTGGGGCAGTTGCCCGGGCAGGGCGGCCCGTCGGGGTTGAGCGTGACATGGCCAAGCTCGGCGCCCAGCCCGTGGGCGCCCCGGAACGTCATCCCGTCGATCACGACGCCGCCGCCGACTCCAGTTCCGAGCGTCAGCATCACCAGGTTGTCCTCGCCAAGGATGTGCGCCTCGGCGAGCGCGGCGCAGTTGGCGTCGTTGTCGACCACGACCGGCAGGCCGAAGCGGCGGCCCAGCTCGCTGCGCAGCGGCACGCCGGTGAGCGGGATGTTAACGCTCGTCTCGACCGTCCCGGTGGCGTACTCGAGCTGTGACGGGACGCCCACGCCGATCGCCGTGGGCTGCCCGACCCGGCCGATCAGCAGCCGCACCGCCTCCTCGAGCCCGTCGAGCAGCGCCGCGGTGCCGCCGAGGACCGTGGGGCGCTCGACCGAGTCGCGGACGTTCACGCCGTCCACCGCCGCGACCGCGACCTTGGTGCCGCCGACGTCCACGCCCAGGACCACGACCGCAACGCTATCGCTCAGAACCCGCCGCCCGGCCACGGCGCGCCGGCGTAGCGCTCCACGACCGGCCCGGGCGGTGGGGCGACCGGGCCGAAGAGGTCCGTCTCGACGACCGTGCCGGCGAAGATGCGCGCGAAGGGATCGGCGTGGAAGCGGTCCGGGCGGCGGGCGACCGTGACGGCCCCGCCGTAGCGGCTCGCGTCGAGGGCGAAGGTGCTGAGGCAGACGAGGTCGTCGCCGAGCAGCGGGATCCACCAGGCGAGCGCGTCGCGGCGCGCCTGCTGCACCTCGGGCTCGTCGAAGCGCAGCGCGGCCGCGCGGTCCGGGAGGGCGCAGACGTGTGCGAAGGCCTGCCGGACCGGCTCGCCCGCCAGGCAGCGTGCGTCCACGCGCAGGCGGCGCCCGGGCGCGTGGGGGTCGGCGCTCAGGCGCTCGCCGTCGAAGACGAGGTACGCGAACGGCCTCAAGCAGCCGAAACCTCCCAATCGTCGCGCACCGCGCGGGTGATCTCCCGCATGTCCCGGCGCAGCTCCTCCATGGTCGCCCTCCCCCAGAACCAGTAGCCGTTGTAGGCCCGGTGGACGGTCAGGTCGGGGTGGAGCGTGAAGCCCGCCGGACGGTAGGGGTGGTGGACGGTGTCCGTGCCCTCGAGCAGGCCGAGCCGGGGCAGCCAGCGACGCTCGGCGTCGGACAGGAACGTGAAGCGCACACCGAGCCCGGCCCGGAAGGCCGACTGCACCTCGGGCGGGTCCACCGAGACGACCGCGATACGCGAGTAGGCGACCTCGAACTCGTCCTGCACGCGAGCGAGCTGACGCATGTAGCGCTGCTCCTTCGGGCACCACCAGCCGCGCGAGGTGAGCAGCGCGAGCGGGGCCCCACCGGCGACCTCCGACAGCAGCCGCGGGCGGCCGGTGTGATCGGGCAGATCGAGGTCGGGGAAGCGGGCGCCTTCGGAGAGGTCCATGCCCGGGTGGTCGAGCCGAAGCGCCGCGCGTTACGCGCGCGTTCCCGTCCTCAGCTCAGCACGTAGCCCAGCAGGAACCCCGCGACGGTCGCGGTCGCCGTGCGCCGGCTCACCTCGGCGAAGGCGTGCGGGATCACCGCGATCGACACCACCGCCAGCACCGCGCCGGCGGCCACGGCCTGCGCCGTTCCGATGAACTCCGGGCTCGCGTCTGCCAACACCGTGCCGCCGAGCATCGTGGCCACCGCCAGCGCCAGCCCGATCCCGGCGAGCACCCGGATCGCGAACCCGGGGCGGTGCCCACCGGCGATGATCGGCTGCGCCGCGCCGTAGGACTCCACGACGTTGCCGATCAGGATTCCGGCAAGGAGCGCGATGCCGAGCTCCTCCTCGGCGATCGTGAGCCCCAGGGCGATCGACTCCGGCACGCCGTCGATGAACAGCCCGGCCGCGATCGACAGGCCGCGGGTGCTGTCCGCGCGCATCATCTCCTCGGCCGGGCCGGTGCGACCGGCGGTCGAGGCGTGCATCGCGCGCCGCATCTCCTGGCTGGAGGCGGTGCGCGAGAGCCACGCGTCCGCCCCGACGTACACGAGCGTGCCGGCCGCCAGGCCGATCACGGTGAGCGCCACGCCGGCC
>JBOGXT010000616.1:0-3381 GCA_050694635.1 Thermoleophilaceae bacterium | reverse complement strand
GCGCCGGCAGCTGCTCCAGGTCCTCACCCGCGAGCTCGCCCACGACCGCCTCGCCCCCGAACTGCTGCCACCAGCTCTCGGTCTGGCGGTCGTACATGACCAGGTCGGAGTGGCGCAGGTTCCCCGTCGTGCCGAAGTCGAGCACCCGGCCGTCGAGGCGGCGGTCGAAGACGATGGCCGTGTTGCAGAGAGGACAGAACGTGACCGCCACCGGCGTGCCGGCAACCTCGTCGTTCACGATCTCGTGCCAGACGAGGATTCGGAGCGGGTACGCGCGGGCGTCATCCTCGAGCTCGAGCTCGATCACCGGCTCCCGCTCCTCGAGCCAGTCACCGGCCTCCTCGACCGCGACGAACCTCGGCTCGTAGATTGGCGGAATCCCGTCCTTCCCCGGACCCCCGCTCAGGAACTCCCCGAGCGGGACGGTGTGCTTCGAGAAGTCGGTGTCCCAGCCCGTGGTAGGAACGCCGAGCTCGTCGCGCGCGCCGCCGCTCGCCTCCCCCGCGGGCGCGCCCGAACCGCCTTCCCCCCCGCATCCCGCGGCAACGAATGCGAGAGAGAACAGTCCACACACCAAGCCCGCACCCTTCATCTCTTCGTTGGATGCTATGAGAGCGACCCCTGCTGCACCCAGTTTAGCGTTCAATTCAGCAGTCGAGCCCGCCGGCGCGCTCCGCCACGGACGACAGACATCTCCGCTGGCTGGCGCACAAACTGGCGCACCGGCATAAGAGTCCCTGCAAATCAACTATTTTGACACGGTCTCGAAAGCCGTTAGAGGTCACTGGCCTCTCGAGGGTTCGAATCCCTCCCCCTCCGCTCAACCATGCTGTGTAGCTTCGCCGGTGGCCGTCTCTGTCCGATGGGCGGCTGAGAGTTCGAAGCGACGGCGGGATGACTCACAACCATGCTGGCGGGATCTGCTTGCCTTGAATCCGACCTGTCTCCCGCCGTCGCTTCGTTCGATTGGCCGGTGACCTGATAGAAGCCTGCGTCCCTTTGCCCGACACAGCCCTGTCCAGGCCGGTCGACCACATCGACTGCAGGGAGGCTAGGTGATGGAGTGGACGGTGGCAATCGGTGTCGACACACACAGAGACGTCCACGTCGCGGTCGCTGTTGACCGGGTCGGCGTTCAGGTCGACAGCCGCGAGATCGAGACGACAGAAGCGGGCTACCGCTCCTTGCTTTCCTGGGCGCTGGGGCTCGGCGCGCCGGTCTTCGCTGTCGAGGGCGCCGGCAGCTACGGGGCCGGGCTGGTGCGCTTCCTGGAATGCGCTGACGTCGCCGTGTACGAGTGTGAGCGGCCCCGCCGCCAGGAGCGCCGCCGGGGGAAGAGCGACCTGATCGACGCGGCCTTGCCGCGCGACGGGCGGTCGCCGGCGAGGGGCTGAGCATTCCTCGTGGTGGCGGTCGGCGCGAGGACTTGCGCCTGCTCTTGCTCGAGCGTCGAAGCGCCGTGCGGGCGCGTACGGCGGCCCTCAACCAGCTGAGCTCGCTGCGCGTTACGGCTCCGGACCATGTGCGCGACCGTCTACGAGCCCTCTCGGGCGAGCGACTCGCGGTGGCGGCGGCGCGTCTTCGCCCGGGCCCAGATGTCCTCACCAGTGTGCTGCGCCGGCTCGGCCGTCGCGGGGCACGCCTCTCCGAGGAGATCGCCGAGCTCGAGCGTGGACTCGCCGCGCTCCTCGCCGAGCTCGCCCCCGACCTGCTCGAGGAGTGCGGCGTCGGGCCTGTCTGCGGCGCGCAGCTGCTCGTCTCGAGCGGCGACCCCAGCCGGATGGCGAGCGAGGCCTCCTTCGCCGCGCTCGCCCGCACCAGCCCGGTCGAGGCCTCGAGCGGGCAGCAGCGACGGCACCGACTGAACCGCGGCGGCGACCGTCAGCTCAACTGGGCGCTCCACGTCGTCGCCCTCGCCAGGATCCACCACCACGGAGAAACGGCCGCCTACTACCAACGGCTGCTCTCCGCCGGCAAGACCGCCCGAGAAGCACGCCGCTGCGTCAAACGCGCGCTCGCTCGCTACTTCTACCGACGCCTACGCGAGATACCGACGCTCGCCTTGACAACATAGAAGCGTCTGTGTGATCGGCGAGGTGACGGGCATGATGATCGCGACGGCACTCGGCTGGGGAGACGTGGCTTCAATCGTCTTGGCAGTCGCACTCGCCTTCTTGTTCGGCTACAGCCTGACCTCGCTGCCCTTGATACGCGCGCGGCTTCCATTCGCCGCGATCGTGCCGATCGCGCTCGCCGCCGACACGGTCTCGATTGCAATCATGGAGCTGATCGACAACGGGTTCATCCTGCTCGTCCCCGGCGCGATGGAGGCCGGCCTCGGCGATGCACGCTTCTGGCTGCCGCTCCTGGGCGGTTTCGTGATCGCCTGGCCGTTCGCGTTCGCGGTCAATCGGGCGATGATCCGGCGCGGGAAGGGTCACGCCGTCGTCCACGACTACCACCACTAGGACGCGGTCGTGCTGTTCGCGGCCGGCCACCGACCGGTCGGTGCAGCGCAGCAACGCCGCGGCGCGCTCGAGGCGACGGCTGATCAGATAGGCGTGCGGCGACTCGCCGAACGCGCGTCGGAACTCCGCGCTGAAGTGAGCACGCGACAGGCCCGCGGCGCGAGCGAGATCCTCGACACGCAACGGCTCGAGGTAGCGGGCATCGGCAAGATCCCTCGCGCGCAGCAGGTGGCGAACAGGCGGCACGGCACGCACGAGCCACGTATCCAGATCCGAGTGGTCTTCCAGACCAGGACAACGACTGGATCCCGCACACATCCCGCTTGTTTGCATGTGAGACAAAAATCGCATCCCGCGCACATCCCGCAGGAGGTCGCCGGAAACTCCCGCCGGCCCCCGGCAATCCCCGCAAGGCCATGGCCGAAAAGCCCCGCTCGAAATCCTCTCCCTCAAGGGCGACACCTACCGCCTCCGCGACCGCGACCTCGGCGGCCGCCCACCCGCCAGAGAGCCCGAAACGGCCTAACCAACCATTCGCGCCGGCCGCTCGCAGGCCCGCAGAACCCCTCTCAGGCGCTCGGCTGCGCCTGCGAGAGCCGCTAAGAACGGAGCTGCGGCGAGCTGTGGCGACCTTACGCCACCCCGATAAGCCGCCTATGGGTGGCTACACTCGGCCGGTCGACCCGATCCGCAACCCCTACGCGCCCGGCGCCGTTACCGGGCGCCGTGCCAGTTGGGGTCCAAAGGTCTTTAGATATTTCATTCCGGTGTCGCACATGACGGTGGCAACGGTCGTGCCGGGTCCGAGTCGCTCGGCCAGTCGCAGGGCAGCGATGACATTGCCGCCTGTGGACGTTCCGGCAAAGAGACCTTCTTCCCGGGCGAGCCGCATGGCCATCTCTGTGGCCTCTTC
>JBOGXT010000615.1:0-2656 GCA_050694635.1 Thermoleophilaceae bacterium | reverse complement strand
CGCTGGAACGACGCCAACGTGCTGGCGCTCTCGCTGCGCAGCACGAGCCCGGCCGTGCTCGAGGAGATCCTCGACGGGTGGTTCGAGGCGCCGCCGAGCGAGGCGGAGGACGACGTGGCGAACGTCCGCCACGTCGACGAGATCTAGCGAATCGCGAACGACCTCTTGGCCGAGTCGCGTTTGTCGAAGTCGTCGACGGCGACGAGCGTGCCGGTGTGGGAGCCGGCGTCGAGTCCCTTGACCCTGAAGCTGTGCTCGCCCGCACGGAGGCGTCCACGCCGCACCGTGCGCCTGCTCGCCCCCTTGAGCTTGAAGGTCACCTTGGCCGGCTCGTTCAGCTCGAAGCTGACCGTGACCCCGCTCCCGCGCCGCTTGGTCTCGAGCGCGTCGATTGTGTCGCCCACCTCGTCCTCGCCGACCTGGACCACGCCCTTCATGAAGCCCTGGTGCGGGATGCAGTAGTACTGGAAGCGGCCCGACCGGGAGAAGGTCTTGCGGAACGTCCCGCCGCTCGGGGTGGTGGTCGGCCCCGAGCTCCAGCGCTCCGCCTGCCCGCGGGCGGCGGTCGTGGTGTGACCGCCGTCGGCAAAGCGCCAGATCACGGTGTCGCCTACGTCGATCGCGCGCTCTCGGGGCGTAAAGCGGAAGTCGGTGACCGCGACGTCCCAGTCGAGCGCGCTCGCCGGGGCGGCCGCGGCGAGGGCGAGGAGCAGGGCGAGCGGGAGAGGCAGCAGGCGGTGAGATCGCATCGGGCGCAAGCCTAGTCGGCACGGGATACGCAGCCGGCCGGCCCGGGGTTCACGGTTACCATTCCCGCCCGCATGGGCTCGCCCGACGTGGTCGACACGCCGCAGCAGGCCGCCGAGCTCGAGCTCGCGCCGCTCGTCGTGCGCGAGCCCCTCGAGTCCTTCCTCGACGAGCACGGCATCGGCGACGGGCGGGTGGAGGCGGAGCGGATCGGCGAGGGGCACTCGAACTTCACCTTCCTCGTCCGCCGGGGAGATGCCCGCGTTGTGCTGCGTCGGCCACCCCGGCCGCCGCTGCCGCCCTCGGCCCACGACGTGCTGCGCGAGGCGCGCCTCCTGCGCGCGCTCGAGTCGACGCCGGTCCGGGTGCCGCGTGTGCTGGCGGCCGGCGGCGACGAGTCGGGCCTCGGCGTCCCCTTCTACGTGATGGAGGAGATGCGCGGCACGGTCATCACGTCGGACGTCCCCGCACCGCTCGACACCGAGGAGGGCCGGCGCAGGCTCTCGGAGGAGCTCGTCGATGCGCTGGTCGAGGTGCACGCGGTCGACTGGCGCGCCTGCGGCCTGGACGGCTACGGCAAGCCGACCGGCTACCTCGAGCGCCAGGTGCGCCGCTTCAGCGGCCTCTGGGAGCACAACAGGACCCGCGAGCTGCCCGTGGTGGAGGAGGTGCGCGACTGGCTGGCCGGCAACCTGCCCGAGTCGCCCGAGTCTACGATCGTGCACGGCGACTACCGGCTCGGCAACGTGATGGTCGCGGACGAGGCGCCGGC
The DNA here is from genome assembly GCA_050694635.1 of Thermoleophilaceae bacterium. Lineage (GTDB taxonomy): Bacteria > Actinomycetota > Thermoleophilia > Solirubrobacterales > Thermoleophilaceae > JACVRW01. Next base: position 1,137 of record JBOGXT010000615.1, on the reverse strand, counting down.
GCGGTTAGTCGCGATCTTCGACTGGGAGCTGTCCACGATCGGCGATCCGCTGGCCGACGTGGGGTACCTCACGGTCACGTGGGCCCAGCCCGACGACCCGGTCGACAGCTCGTTCGCCAGTCTCTCGGCGGCCACCCGCCGGCCCGGCTTCATGACCCGCGAGGAGCTGACCGCACGCTACGAGGAGCGCAGCGGTCGCTCGGTCTCGGCGCTCAACTGGTACCAGGCGCTCGCGATGTGGAAGGCCGCCGTGTTCATGGAGGGCAACTTCAAGCGCTACACGCTCGGGGCCTCCGACGACCCGTACCTGGCGCTCTTCGACGAGGGGGTGCCGGCGCTCGCCGAGAAGGCGCGCGAGGTGGCGCTCCAGGGATGAGGGGCCTGTTGGTCGACTACGGCGGCGTCCTCACCACCAACGTGTTCGACGCCTTCCGCGACTTCTGCGTGGGAGAGGGGCTCGACTAGATGCTGCTCGTGCTCTGGGACGTCGACGGGACGCTTGTGCGCTCCGCCGGCCATGGCCAGTGGGCCTTCGAGGAGGCTTTCCGAGCCGTGGTCGGGCGCGAGCCGGAGCCGGTGGACTACGCGGGACGCACGGACAAGCAGATCGCGCTCCTGATGCTCGCGGGCGAGCACGACCAGCTGCCGCGCGTGCTCGAGGAGCTGGCCGATGCGCTCGAGCTGCGCAAGGAGGCGATGCGCGCGGAGGGCTACGCCTACCCCGGGGTGCCCGAGGTGCTCGAGGCGCTGCACCGGCGCGACGACGTGATCCAATCGCTGCTCACCGGCAACATCCAGGCGAACGCGGTGATCAAGGTCAGCGCGTTCGGGCTCGAGCGCTGGCTGGACTTCGAGGTGGGCGCGTACGGCTCCGACCCGCACGAGGAGCGCTCCGACCTCGTCGCGGTCGCGCGCGAGCGGGCGGCGGCGAAGTACGGCGAGCCCACCGGCGCCGTGCTCGTTGGGGACACGCCCCGCGACGTGCTCGCTGCTCAGGAGGCCGGCGCGCGGGCGGTGGCGGTCGCAACCGGCTTCGCGGACCGCGAGGCGCTCCAGGCCTCGCGCCCGGACGCCTTCCTCGACGACTTCACCGACACCGCCGCGGCGGTCGCCGCCATCACCGGCGCCACTTGACGC
>JBOGXT010000614.1:0-3277 GCA_050694635.1 Thermoleophilaceae bacterium | reverse complement strand
GCTTGAACGTGTTCTGGTGGATCGTCCCGACCAGCTTCTCCAGCTCCTTGTGCGCCGGCAGGATGATCGCCGCGGCGGGCACCTCGTACAGGTCGCGCACCTTCAGGCCGACGATGCGGTCCTCGATGTGGTCCACGATCCCCACGCCGTGGCGGGCGCCGATCTCCCCCGCGCGCTCGAGCAGCTCGACCAGCTCGAGCCGCTCGCCGTCCAGTGCCACCGGGCAGCCGCGCTCGAACTCGACCTGCACCAGCTCGGGCTCGTCCGGCGCCTCCTCGGGACGGGTGACGAGGTTGAAGACGTCGTCGCGCGGCGGCTCCTCGATGTCCTCGATCGGCCCGCCCTCGGAGGAGCGACCCCAGAGGTTGTCGTCGATCGAGTAGGGCGGCGTCTCCGTGCCGCCCTTCACCGGGATCCCGTGCTCGCGCGCGTAGGCGATCTCCTCCTCGCGACCCATCTGCCAGCCGCGCACCGGCGCGATGATCTTCATCTCGGGGTCGAGCGCGACCACCGTCGACTCGATCCGTACCTGGTCGTTGCCCTTGCCGGTGCAGCCGTGGGCGATCGTGTCGCAGCCCGCGCGGCGCGCGTACTCCACCGCCAGCTTGGCGATCAGCGGCCGGCCGAGCGCCGTGAAGAGCGGATAGCCGCCGCCGTAGAGGGCGTTGGCCTTGATCGCCGGCAGCACGTAGTCGCGCGCGAACGCCTCGCGCGCGTCGACCACGTGGCAGTCAAGCGCGCCGAGCTGTAGCGCCTTGCCCTTCACCACGTCGTAGTCCTCGCCCGGCTGGCCGAGGTTGACGGTGAGCGCAACGACCTCGGCCTCGTACTCGTCCTGGATCCACTTGAGCATCACGCTCGTGTCCAGGCCGCCCGAGTAGAGCAGCAGCACCCGCCCGACCTCGGCCGGATCGGCCTCGTAGGAAGCGGTTTTGATCAGCGTGTGACGCTCGTCTGCCAAGGGGCGCTGGAAGCTAACAGGAGCCGTGCGCTGGCAAGCGCGCCCATGTCGCTCAGCCCGGGCGGGCGTCCCGCGGCAAGCGCTCAGCCACCGCGTCGTAGGTGGCCCGAGCCCGGTCAAGGGCATCCTTGACCTCGCCTAGGTCTGGTTGCGACGGCTCTCCGGGGTAGCGGAAGCGCCATGCGAAGGGAGTCAGATCGAACACCTGCTCGATGACTTCCTCGAGCGAGGGGTCGATCTCCGTGCACGCGCGACCGAGCTCTTCGAGCTCGTGGGTCTTGCGGAAGGGAACGTCGTGCCAATGCAAGAACGCGTTGAGCGACTTCTCGGCGGCCTGCTGTGCGTGAAACGCGCCCACATCCGCGAGCGGCTCGGCGCCGTGCAGCAGGACGTCGGCGGCGCGGAGATCGCGCGCGGCCTTGACGAGCCAGTCTCGCGTGTCTGCGACCCGCTCCTGGTCAGCCTCCATAGATCAGCCGACCCTCTCGCAGAATCGTGGCCGGCAGCGAAGCAGCCAGATGTCGTCGCCGGTCGAACTCGTCGCTCGTCCATACGAGCACGTCCTTGGCCACCCCGACCCCCCGCAGAGCCCTGTAGGCGAGCTGGTCGCGCCGGTAGCCGGGCAGGTCGGAGTCGGCGACTACGACCATCAGGTCGTAGTCGCTGTCGGGATCGGAGTCACCGCGTCCGCGGGAGCCGAACAGGTAGATCCGCTCCGGCCCGAGGGCCTCCGCGAGACGGCGCACGAGCTCGTCGAGCTTGGGATCGCCGGAACCTTGCACGCTCTCAATCTTGGACCAACCCACAGACGAGCTCGTCCCGGGAGCCGACCGCGGCCTCCAGCGTGGGGATCCGGGTGGGGGGCGCGCAGCCCGCTGCCAGGTGCCTCCCCTTGACCCTCACGGCCTCGAGATGGCTACCGGTGGTGGCTCAACGCGGCGCCGATCCGGCGTACGGCCGCGTCGATCTCCTCGTCGCTCACGGTGAGCGGCGGGAGCAGGCGCACGGTGTCCGGGCCGGTCGCGTTCGTCACCAGGCGATGCTCAAGTAGAAGGCGGCGGGTCAGCCCGGGCCCGTCCTCGCAGGCGAAGGCGAGCATCAGGCCACGGCCACGGACATCGAGGCCGAGCTCTCGCAGGCCGCCCGCGAGACGCTCGCCCTTCGCCTTCACGGCCTCGAGGAAGCTGGGCTGCTCGACCACGTCGAACACCGCGTTGGCGGCGGCCGCGACCACCGGGCCCCCGCCGAAGGTCGAACCGTGGTCGCCTGGCTGCAGCAGGTTGTTGTGTGCGGGGCCCGTCACGCACGCGCCGATCGGAAGGCCGCCGCCCAGGCCCTTGGCCGCGGTCATCACGTCCGGCGTGACCCCGGTCTGCTGCCAGGCCCAGAGCGTCCCCGTCCGGCCCATCCCGCACTGGATCTCGTCGAACACGAGCAGCGCGCCCGCCTCGTCGCAGGCCTCCCGCGCGGCTGCGAGCAGCTCGGGGTCGATCGGGTGGATGCCGCCTTCTCCCTGGATCGGCTCGATGATCACGGCGGCGGTGCGCTCGCTCACCGGCAGCGGACCGCCGCGCGGCGCGACGCGGAAGCCCGGCACCAGCGGGGCGAAAGGGGCCTGCTTCGTCTCCTGCGGCGTGGCCGAGAGGGCGCCCAGCGTGCGGCCGTGAAAGCCGCCCTCGAGCACCACGAACTCGCCCCCGGGGCGGTGGCGGCGAGCCAGCTTGATCGCGCACTCGATCGCCTCCGCGCCCGAGTTGCACAGGAAGACCTTGCCGCCGAGCGACCACTCGGACAGCCGGTCCGCGAGACGCATCGCCGGCTCCGTGTAATAGAGGTTGCCCACGTGCATCAGCCGCGCTGCCTGGTCCTGCACCGCTCGCACCACCGCGGGGTGGCAATGGCCGACCTGGGCGACGGAGATCCCCGCGAGGAAGTCGAGGTACTCGTTGCCCTCGTCGTCCCAGAGGCGCGTGCCCTCGCCGCGCACGAACTCGACGGGGTTGCGCGCATAGGTGGCCATCACGGCCTGGCGCTCCAGCGATTGCAGCTCGCTCAGGGCCACAGCTTCGTACCGATCCCCTCGTCGGTGAACAGCTCGAGCAGCAGCGAGTGCGGCTCGCGCCCGTCCACGATGTACGCGTTGCCGACGCCCGCCTCGAGCGCGTGCAGGCACGCCTCGAGCTTTGGTCGCATGCCGCCGCCCACGCCCTCGAGGCGCTCACGCAGCTCGTCCGCCGTGGCCTCGGAGATGCGCGTGGAGGGATCGCCGGGGTCGGCCCGCCAGCCCTCGACGTCGGTCAGGAACATGATCTTGAA
>JBOGXT010000613.1:0-5830 GCA_050694635.1 Thermoleophilaceae bacterium | reverse complement strand
CTGCGCACGGCGCGCCGCCCGCGCCCGCCGCACGCCGTGCAGGGCTCCGACGGCACCCGCCCCTTGCCGCCGCAGACATCGCAGACGTGCTCGCGCACGAGCTGGCCGAACGCCGTGCGGGTGACCGCCCGCACGCGCCCGGTGCCCTGGCAGTTGCGGCAGGTCTGCACGTCGGAGCCGGGCTCGGCGCGGCTGCCGCCGCAACGCTCGCACGCGTCTACCAGGTCGTAGGCCACCTGGCTGGTCGTGCCGCGCGCCGCCTCCTCGAGGGTGATCTCGACCTCCACGGCCACGTCGCCGCCCTGCACGCGCCCGGCGCCGGCGCGGCCGCCGAACGCGCCGAACGGGTCACCGCCGAAGAACGCGTCGAAGATGTCCGCGAACGACCCGAATCCGTGGGCGCTGGAGGCGAAGCCGCGCGAGTCGAGCCCGTCGAAGCCGTAGCGGTCGTAGGTGGCGCGGCGCTCGCCGTCGGAGAGGATCTCGTACGCCTCCGCCGCCTCCTTGAACTTCTCCTCGGCCCCGGGGTCGTGCCGGTTGACGTCGGGGTGCAGCTCGCGCGCGAGCAGGCGAAACGCCTTCTTGATCTCGGCATCGCTCGCGTCGGGGGCGACCCCGATCACCTCGTACGGGTCGCGCCTCACTCGTCGTACACCTCGGCCACGAAGCGCGACAGCTCACGCGCCGCCTCGCGCACGGCGCCGATCGCGCCCGGGTAGTCCATCCGCACCGGGCCGATCACCGAGACGGCGCCCAGGTTGCGCCGGGCCAGTCCGTAGTTGGCCGCCACGATCGAGACCGACTGCAGCTCCGGCGTGGGGTTCTCGTGCCCGATGCGCAGGTACACGCTCGGCTCGGTGAGCGAGGCGCGCAGCACGCCGAGCAGGGCGCGGCGGTGCTCGAGCACCTCCATCAGCCCCGCGATCTGGGACAGCTCCTGGAAGCGGTGCTCGGACAGGAGCCGCGCGGCGCCCTCCATGAACAGGTTGCTGCCGGCGGTCTGCTCGAGGTCGGTGAAGGCCGGCGCCAGCGTGCCGAGGAACTCGCGCTCCGCCGCCGACAGGCCGACGTCGGCGAGCTTCGCGATGAGCATGCGCGAGCCCACGTCCAGGCCGCCCAGCGCCTCGTTCAGGTAGCTGGCGGCCCAGCCGACCAGGCCGGGGTCCACCGGCTCGTCGTAGGAGATCACGCGCTTTGTCACGCCCCCGGTCGACGTGATCACCACCACCATCGCCACCTGCGGCTGGAGCAGGAGCACCTCCACGCGATGGACGGTCGCGGTCTCGATCGGCGGGGCGGTCACGAGCGCCAGCAGGTTGGTCACCTGCGAGAGCTGCTCGGTGGTCGCGCGCATCGCCTCGTCAACCTCGCGCCGCATCGCGCTGAGCTCGACGCGCTTGCGCGGCACCGGCAGGCGGCCCCCGCTGAGCAGCTCGTCCACGTAGAAGCGGTAGCCCCGGTCGGTGGGGACGCGTCCCGCCGAGGTATGCGGGTGCTCGAGCAGGCCGGCCTCCTCCAGCCGGGCCAGCTCGGCGCGCACGGTCGACGGCCCCCAGGGCACGTCGTCCAGGTCGGCGATCCACCTGGAGCCGACGGGCTGCTCGCGCTCGACATGCGTCTCGACCAGCTTGCGGAGGATGAAGCTCTGCCGGGAGGAGATCTCCACGGCCCTAAATCTAGATGCAAAAAGTCCGGATCCCGCTCCGCGGGACCGGACTAACCCTTCGGGGGCTCCCGGAGCTCAGCCTCGGCGTTCTTGATGATCTTCTTGCCGTCCTGCTCCGCCTGGAGGTCCAGGACGACGCCCCCGTCGTTGCTCTCCCGCACGGTGCCTGACACCGTGATCTCCTTCTCCGGAAAGCCCATCCCGCGGAACTGGACCGACAGGCGCCGCAGCGCCCGGGGGTCGCCGCCGGCCGCCTGGGTGCAGGCTCTCGCCACCTGCGCCATCGAGTAGAGGCCGTGCAGGATGTTCGACGGCAGCCCGACCTGCGCCGCGAACTCCGCGTCGATGTGGATCGGGTTGAAGTCCCCGGAGGCGCCGGCATAGCGGTGCGGCAGGTACTTGTCCGGCGTCACCTTCAGGTCCACCTTCACGCTCAGACCCCCCTCACGATGTTCGTCCAGGTGCCGCGCACCACCTCCTGGCCGTCCTGGTTGCGGGACACGGACTCGAAGACGTAGAACCCCATGCCACCGCGCTCGCAGATGTCCCGTACGGAGGCCTCGGTCGTGATCGTGTCGCCGGCGCAGACAGGCTCGCCCCAGGCGAACACCTGCCCGCCGTGCACCATCATCGCGAAGTTGATGCCGACCTCCGGGTCCACCACGGCCGGTCCGACCGCGCCGGCCGAGTAGACGACGGCGAACATCGGCGGGGCCGGGATGTCGCGGAAGCCAGCGGCCCGCGCCGCCTCGCGGTCGAAGTGGACCGGGTTGTCCTCGCCCACCGCCAGCGCGTACTCGCGGATCTTCTCCCGGCCCACCTCGTATTCGTGGGGCGGGTAGGTCTTTCCCTTGGCGTCGGCGTTGACCGGCACGGCGCGGCAGTCTACGCAAGCGCGGCTCCGCGGCAGCCGGCCTGAACGAAGGGGCCGGACCTACGCCGCGTCGCGCAGCGCCTGTGCCTCGGCGAGGGTCGACAGCTTGCGCAGCGCCGCCTCCTCGATCTGGCGCGTTCGCTCGCGCGTGAGCCCGAACAGCTTCGCCACCTGGTCGAGCGTGCGCGGCTGCTCGCCGCCGATCCCGAAGCGCAGCTCGACGATCCGGCGGTCGCGGTAGGACAGGTGCTCCAGCACCTCGTGCAGGCGCTGGTGCATGAGCGACTCGACCGCGGCGTCGTACGGGCTCTGGCTCGACTCGTCCGGGATCAGGTCGCCGAACTGCGCGGCGTCGGAGTCGTCGCCCACCGGCTTGTCGAGCGAGACGAGCTGCTGGGCGGCCCGCATGATCACGTCGGCCTCGACCGGGTCGACGCCCGCGAGCGCGGCGATCTCCTCGACCGTCGGGTCGCGGTCGCCCTGAGCCTCGAGCTTGCGCTGCGCGCCGTCGAGCTTCTTGAGCACGTTGTCGATGTGGATCGGGATCCGAATCGTGCGGCCCTTGTCGGCGATCGCGCGGGAGATCGCCTGGCGGATCCACCAGGTTGCGTAGGTGGAGAACTTCCACCCCTTGCGCCAGTCGAACTTCTCGACCGCGCGCACCAGGCCGATCGTGCCCTCCTGGATCAGGTCGAGGAACGGCAGCCCCTGGTTGCGGTAGCGCTTGGCGATCGAGACCACGAGGCGCAGGTTCGCCCGTGTCATGTGGTCCTTCGCCTCGAGGTCGCCGCGCTCGATGCGCTTGGACAGCTCGACCTCCTCCTCGCGGCTCAGCAGCGGGGTCGCGGCGATGCCGTCGAGGAACTGCTGGAGCGAGTCCAGGGTCGGGTCAGGGGCTGTCTGGGCAGGCAGGGTTTCCGTGGTCACGGCCGCCAAGCTACGACCGCGTTCTAAGGAGGACCTAAATGTGGAGAAATTCCCTCAACAAGCGGGCGGTTTCGCGTGGCGATACCTCACTCGCCGAGCTCCAGCACCGCCAGGAAAGCCTCCTGCGGCACCTCGATACGACCCACCTGCTTCATGCGCTTCTTCCCCTCCTTCTGCTTCTCGAGCAGCTTGCGCTTGCGCGTCACGTCACCGCCGTAGCACTTGGCGATCACATCCTTTCGGATGGGCTTGACGGACTCGCGGGCGATGATCTTCGAGCCGATCGCGGCCTGGATCGCCACCTCGAACTGCTGGCGCGGGATCTGCTTGCGGAGGCGCTCGGTGAGCTGGCGCCCGGCCGCGTAGGCCTTGTCGCGGTGGACGATCATCGACAGCGCGTCCACCTTGTCGCCGGCGAGCAGGATGTCGAGCTTGACGAGGTCGCCCTCGCGCATGCCGAGCACCTCGTAGTCGAGCGAGGCGTAGCCCCTGGTGCGGGACTTCAGCTGGTCGAAGAAGTCGAGCACGATCTCGGCAAGGGGCAGGTCGTACTGGAGCTGCACCCGCTCCGGGCTCAGGAAGGTCATGTCGGCGTGCGTGCCACGGCGCTCCTGGCACAGCTCCATCACAGCGCCGACGTGCTCCTTGGGGCAGAGGATCGTCGCGCGGATGTAGGGCTCCTCGATCGCGGCGACCACGGCGCGGTCGGGCATGTCCGCGGGCGAGTGGACGACGACCTCGCCGCCGTCGGTGAGCTTCACCTCGTACTCGACGTTGGGCGCGGTGGCGAGCAGCTCCAGGTCGTACTCTCGCTCCAGGCGCTCGCGCACGATGTCCATGTGCAGCAGGCCGAGAAAGCCGCAGCGGAAGCCGAAGCCGAGCGCCTCGCTCGTCTCGGGCTCCCAGGTCAGGGCCGCGTCGTTCAGCTCCAGCTTCTCGAGCGCGTCGCGCAGGTCGGGGAACTGGTTGGTCTCGACGGGGAACAGGCCGCAGAACACCATCGGCTTGATCTCGCGGTAGCCCGGCAGCGCCTCGGCGGCCGGGTTCGCCTTCGTGGTCAGCGTGTCGCCGACGCGCAGCTGCGAGACGTCCTTGATGCCGGTGATCAGGTAGCCCACCTCCCCGGAGCGCAGGGCGTCCACCGGGGTCATCTGCGGCCCGAAGAAGCCGATCTCGTCGACCTCGGCCTCGGTGCCCGTCTGCATGGCGCGGATCGCGGCGCCCTTGCGCAGCTCGCCGTCCACGACGCGCAGGTAGGCCACCACGCCGCGGTACTGGTCGAACTCGGAGTCGAAGATGAGCGCACGGGCGGGCGCGCCGGCCTCGCCCTTGGGCGGCGGCACGCGCGAGACCAGCGCCTCGAGCAGCTCCTCCACCCCGTCGCCCGACTTGGCCGAGACCCGGATCACCTCGTCCTCGCCGAGCAGCTCGTGGATCTCGCCGGCCACCCGCTCGGGCTCGGCGCCGGGAAGGTCGATCTTGTTGAGCGCGGGGATCAGCTCGAGGCCGGCGTCGACCGCGAGGTAGGTGTTGGCGACCGTCTGGGCCTCGACCCCCTGCGAGGCGTCCACGAGCAGCAGGGCGCCGTCGCAGGCGGCGAGCGAGCGCGACACCTCGTAGGTGAAGTCGACGTGCCCGGGGGTGTCGATCAGGTGCAGCCGGTAGAGCTTGCCGTCCCTGGCGGTGTACTCCACGCGCACCGCCTGGGCCTTGATCGTGATGCCGCGCTCGCGCTCGAGGTCCATCGAGTCGAGCAGCTGGGGCCGGTGGTCGCGCGGGTCGACCGCGCCGGTGATCTCGAGGATGCGGTCGGCCAGCGTCGACTTGCCGTGGTCGATGTGGGCGATGATCGAGAAATTGCGGATATTGCTCGCCGGAGCGGCCATTCGGTCTTCGAGTATGGCGACCCCTGCGCACCCGGCCGAGCCGGGTGCTTCGGCCCACGCGACAAATCGGGCACACTCCGGTGCTGGACTCGTGGCGGGACCGGATGTGATGGTTGTCAAGGCCGTCTTCGCGGCCTTCGCTGAGCGCGACGTCGAACGCGTGATCGAGCTGATCGACCCCGAGGTCGAGTTCACGGCGATGACGAGCGACTTCGCCGGGCGCACGGAGCCCTACCGGGGCCACGAGGGCATCCGTGAGTACTTCCGGGACGTGTCGCTCGTGTGGGACGAGCTGCGGCTTACCCCGCGCGACTATCGCGAGGTCGGCGACAGCATCCTGGTCACCGGCCGGGTGAGCGCCCGCGCCCCGGCGCGCATCGTGGACGGCTCGACCGGGTGGGTCTGGCGCGTGCGCGACGGCCGGGTGGTGTACGGGCGCGTGTACGCCTCGGCCGGCGAGGCCGAGCGGGCCATCGG
>JBOGXT010000612.1:0-2520 GCA_050694635.1 Thermoleophilaceae bacterium | reverse complement strand
GCCCTGGAGCTCGAGGTCGGCGAGCCCGCGCAGCCGCGGGTCCGACCGCAACGCGCGCGCGAGCACCCCGGCCAGCCGGCGGTCTCCCGACCGCAGCGCGGACCGGTAGAGGGCGAGAAGCTCCTGCATATCGGCAAGGTCGGCCGAAGGGGGCCGAGCTGACGCTCACGCGCCGCCCCTGAACAACCGGTCCACCTCGTCCCACTCCTCGGCGCGACGCTCGCGAGCGGCAGGCTCCTCCGCGTCGGCCGGCGCCGGCACCGCGGGCTCGCCGAACGTCGCCCGGGCGAAGACCGCGCCCTCGTCCGTTCGGGGCGGGCCGGGCGCCGGCATCCGGCCGGCCTTGCGAAGGGCGGAGGCCGTGGAGTCGACGATCTTGCCGAGCGCCTCCAGCACCGTGTCCGACACACCCGCCTCCGGCAGGAGTCCCTGCTCCATCTGGTGGTAGTACAGCCCGACCTTGTCCTGCTGGGCCTGCGCCCCCAGCCGCGCGGCCAGCTGCGCCACGAGCTCGGCTCGCCGCAGGCGGGCCCGCGCTCGAAGCCGCGGCAGCAGGGCCGGCCACATCCCGCTTGCCCCGGCCAGCGATCGCTGCACCTCCTCGGCCACCGACGCCGCACGAGATTCGCCGAACGCCACCGCCGAGAACGAGCGCCGCGGCGCGTGCGCCAGGTACGCGTCGATCAGCCCGGCCAGCAGCTCCCGGTCCACGCCCGACACCTGAGCCAGGTAGGGACGCGGGTCGGCCTGGCCGCCACTCCGGTGCGCCTCCTGGTACTTGGTGAGCAGTCGTTCGACATCGGTCATTCGAGCAGCTCCTTGACGCGCCTCTGGAAGCGCGACGCGATCTGGTGGACGTTGGCCTCCGTCATCCCGTCACCGACAAGCCTGGCCGTCTCCGCCGCAGGATGCGGTCCGAGCAGGTAGAGCTCGATCACGCGCCGGTGGCGCGGATCCTCGATCTCAGCGAGGGCGGATCGGATGCATTCCCGGGCGAACAGCGCATCCCCCTCGAACCCCGCCGACGGCTCGCGGCCCCACACCTCCTCGTCGCCCTCGTGCTCGCTCGGCAGCAGCGTCTTGTCGAGCTTCTGCTCCCTTGCCTCCCACCAGTCGGCGATGCGCCGGGAGAGGATCGTGTGAAGCCAGGAGCGGAACTCGCCGACCGAGCTCCCGTCGAACGCCGACGCGATCGCGCTCACGACCGCCTCGGCCGCCACCTCCTCGGCGTCCGCGTCCGTGCGCAGCTTGAGACGGGCCCGGTTCACCAGGTTGTCCCAGTAGCCGTACACGAGCGCGGCCACGGCGGGCTTCATCGCGTCGTGTCGGCCCGCGCCGCGCGCCCGCCGCAAGTAGTCGACGAGCCGCTCGTCGCTCAGGGTCTCGAGCTGGTGCTCTGGAAGCTCTCGGAAATCGGACAACGGAGTGGCACGCGTGGCTCCACCGCTGCAACGGGTGGGAACCTACCGACAGCGTGCGCGGCTTCGTCTACGAGGTCCAGACCGGCCGCTTGCGCGAGGTCGGCTGAAGCGTCGCGAAGGCCACCCCGGCCAGCACGATCGCCACGCCCGAGAGCTGCACGGGTGACGGCGCCTCCGACAGCAGGATCGCGCCCAGGAACACGGTGCTGACCGGCTGGAGCATCAGCAGGATCGAGGTGAGCACCGCCGGCAGGCGCGGCAGCGACACCGAGATCAGCAGCCAGCCGAGCACCTGCGAGGAGAGTGCCAGCAGCACGAGCCACGCCTGCGCCTCGAGGCCGGGGACCCAGTCGATGTCGCCGATCGCCACGCCGGCCAGCGCCGAGAAGACCGCGGCGCTCAGGGTGGCGTCGAACAGCGGCCCGGCCGGGCGGCGCAGGTCGGCGTTGCCGTGGCGCAGGATCAGGATGAAAAGCGCGTAGGCGATCGCGGTGAGAACGCCGTACACGACCCCCAGCAGCGGATCGTCGCCGTAGGCGCCCGCGCCCACCACGCCGGAGATCAGCACCACGCCCAGGAAGACCACGGGGATGGCGGCCAGCGTTCGGTTCTCGGGCCGCTCGCCGAGCGCCGCCCAGGCGAGCAGCCCGACGAGGACCACCTGGATGTTGCCGAGCACGGTGGCAAGCCCGGCGCCCACCGCCTCGATCGAGTAGTGCCAGCACACGAGGTCGGCGGCGAACAGCACCCCGGCGCCGAGGGTGAGCAGGCGCTCGCGGTGGGGTCGCGGCCCGTAGCGGCGCCGCTCGATCCAGGCGAGCAGGCCGAGCACGGGCAGCGCGTAGGCGCAGCGGAAGAACGCCGCGGTCACCGGCGTCACTTCCGCCAGGCGGACGAGGATCCCCGAGAAGGGATCACGAGGGCGCCGAGGGCGCCGGCGAGAACGGGGCGTCGCCGCAGCGCAAGCTTGGCTTGCGGTGCGGCGTTTGATTCGTTCACGGCACGCGAGACTAGAGGGCCGCCGGCGCGCGGCTATCGTCCTCGCCCGTGGACCGCAACACCGTGCTCTGGACGATGGTCGTCTTCTTCGGCGCCTCGC
>JBOGXT010000611.1:0-2294 GCA_050694635.1 Thermoleophilaceae bacterium | reverse complement strand
GGGCTCCCCTCCCGCATCTGCTGGCTCGGATACGGCGACCGGGCGCGGTTCGGGCTGCGGATCAACGACATGGTGGCGCGCGGCGTCCTGAAGGCGCCGATCGTGATCGGGCGGGACCACCTGGATGCCGGATCGGTCGCCTCTCCCAACCGCGAAACCGAGGGGATGCGCGACGGCTCGGACGCCATCGCCGACTGGCCCATCCTGAACGCCCTGCTGAACGCCGTGGCCGGCGCCACCTGGGTGTCGGTGCACCACGGGGGCGGGGTCGGGATCGGCTATTCCCTCCACGCCGGCATGGTGGCCGTGGCGGACGGCACGCCCGAAGCCGCCCGCCGGCTCGAGCGCGTCCTGACCACCGATCCCGGCACGGGGGTCGTGCGCCACGCCGACGCCGGTTACCCGGAGGCGATCGAGGTCGCGCGCGAGCGCGGCGTGCGCGTGCCGATGCTGGAGGACGCTTGAACGTCTGCGTGCGCGGCGCCGCGCAGCTGCTGCGCCCGCCCGAGGACGGGCTGCCCTACCTGCGCCACGACCGCGCCGCCGAGCTCTCGCTCGAGCCCGGCTCGGTCTGCGTGCGTGATGGGCTGATCGTCGCGCTCCACGAGGACGCCGACGCCGAGCTCGCGATCGACGCCTCCGGCGGGGCGCTGCTGCCGGGCCTGGTCGACTGCCACACCCACCTGCCGTTCGCCGGCTGGCGGGCGGAGGAGTACGAGCAGAAGGTCACGGGTGTTCCCTACGAGGAGATCGCGCTGCGGGGCGGCGGGATCGCCTCGTCGGCGCGGGCCTTCGCGGAGGCCTCTGACGGGGAGGTGCTCGAGCAGGCAGGCACGCTGGCGCTGGAGATGCTGGCCCACGGGACGACCGCGTTCGAGTGCAAGTCGGGCTACGGGCTGTCGCCGGAGGAGGAGCTGCGCGCGCTGCGGCTGGCGGAGGAGCTTGGCGGCCGGGTGGTGCAGCGCACAGCCTCCACCGCGCTGCTGGCCCACGCAGTGCCGGAGGGGTTCACGGCCGACGGCTGGATGGACGAGGTGGAGCGGCTCGTGCCCGAGGTCGACGCCCAGGCGCTCGACATCTACGTGGAGACAGTGGCCTTCTCGGTCGACCACCTGGCGCGCATGGGCGAGCTGGCGGCGCGCCACGGGCTGGCGCTGCGCGCGCACGTGGAGCAGTTCTCGACCAGCCGCTCGGTGCCGGTGGCCGTGGAGCACGGCGCGCGCTCGGTCGACCACCTGGCCTGCCTGCACCCGGACGACCTGGGACCGCTGGCCGGGAGCGAGTGCGCGGCGGTGCTGCTGCCGGGCGCGGAGGTGCTCGGCGACGAGCGCGTGGCGCCGGCCCGGGCGCTGGCCGATGCCGGCGCCATCTGCGCGCTCGCCACCGACCTCAATCCCGGCACGTCGCCGGTGCTGTCGCTGCCGCTCGTGACGGGGATGGCGGTGCGCCGCTATGGCTGGAGCGTTCGGGACGCGCTGCTCGCGGTCACGCTCAACCCCGCCTGGGTGATCGGACGCTCGGCGGACCTGGGCTCGATCGAGCCGGGCAAACGCGCGGACCTCGTGCTGCTCGACTGCCCGGCCGAGCACGTGCCGTACCGCTTTGGCCGCAACCCGGTTGCCCTGGTGCTGATGGGCGGTCGGGTCGTCTATGTCCGGCCGGGCCAGGAGTGGCGGATCGGCTCGCGATGATCGCCGCGGCCGACATGTCCGCCCGGCTGGAGCCGCTGCTGCCGGTCGGGCGCGGGGAGCGGGGTACGGCGCGCCTCGCCTGGAGCGCCGAGGACGCTGCGGCGGGCGATTGGTTCCGCGCACAGGCGGCGGGCGCGGGGCTGCGCGTGGAGCGGGACCCGGCTGGCAACCTCTGGGCCGTGCCGGACTCGCCGCCGCCGTGGTGGGCGCTCGGCTCGCATCTCGACACCGTTCGAGAGGGCGGCTCGTTCGACGGCGCGCTCGGAGTGGCCGCCGCGTTCGAGGTGGCTGCCCGGGCCGACGCTCCGGTGGCGGTGGTCTCGTTCGCCGACGAGGAGGGCGCCCGCTTCAACACGCCGACCTTCGGTAGCCGGGCCTTAACCGGCGCGCTCGACCCTTCGGTGCTGGAGCGCGTCGACGCCGGCGGCGTGCGCTTGGCCGACGCCATGCGCGCTGCCGGGGTCGACCCCGCCGGCCTGGGAGCGGCGCCGGAGTGGCTGCCCCGCCTGCGCGGCTTCCTCGAGCTGCACATCGACCAGACCACCGAGCTCGAGCGAGCGGGCGCGCCGGCCGGCGTGGTGCGGGGGCTTGTCACACGTGCGC
>JBOGXT010000610.1:0-1666 GCA_050694635.1 Thermoleophilaceae bacterium | reverse complement strand
GAAGGGCACCGCGCGCTCCTCGAGCGCGGCCGCCACCACGGCGGCCTCGCCCTTCACGGAGCGCACCAGCACGCAGACCTCCTCGGGCGGCACGCCGTCCCCGACCAGCCGCTCCACCTCGGCTGCGACCGCCTGGGCCTGGGCGCGCTCGGAGCGGCAGCGCCAGAACCGCACGCGGCCGCCGCTGGCGCCGGTGAGCTTCCTCCGCGGCGGGCTCACGGCGGCGGCGGCGTCGAGGATGCGCCGGCCGGAGCGGACGTTTCGCTCCAGCCTGATCGTCTCGACGCCGGGGAGCTCGTCCGCGAAGCGCTCGTCCTCCGCGACGACCGTGACGCCCTCGTGCTCGTCGGCCAGCAGTTGCAGCAGCATGCGCTGGGCGTAGTTGGCCTCCTGGTACTCGTCCACGAGCACGTGACGGAAGCGGCGGGCGGCCCGCTCGCGCACGTGCGGGCACTCGTGCAGCAGGCGGAAGGCGCGGACGATCAGGTCGCCGTAGTCGAGCGCGCCGCGCTCGTCGAGCAGGCGGTCGTGGTCGCCGTAGAGCCGGGCGAACTCCCGCTCGCGGCAGGACCGGGCACGCGCCGCGTCGCTGTCCGCCGGCAGCCGCTCGGCCCAGGCGACCACCTCGTCCGCCGGGACCATCTCCTCTTTCAGGCGGTCGATTCGGGACACGAAGCTGGCCAGGAGCGGCGCGGGGTTGCCGCGGATCTCGTGGTGGCGCAGCGACAGCTCGTCGATCCGGTCGAGCAGCAGGGCGAGCCGGTCGGCTGGGGTGACCGGGGAGAAGAAGGGGTCCACGCCGGCCTCGAGCGCCTCGTCCTGGAGCAGCTTGATGCAGAACGAGTGGAAGGTCAGGACGTTCAGCTCCTCGTAGGGGCGGTCCAGCAGGACCTCGAGGCGCGCGCGCATCGCGGCCGCCGCGGGCTCCGAGAAGGTGAGCGTCAGGATGCACTCGGCCGGCACCCCCTGCTCGACGAGCCAGCCGAAGCGCTCGGTGAGCGTGCGGGTCTTGCCGGTGCCGGCGCCGGCCACGACCAGCAGCGGCCCGCCGGGATGCGCGACGACCGCGCGCTGGCTCGCGTTCAGGCCGTCGAGGAGGGCGGGCATGCGGATCTAGGATACGCCGCGGATGCCGCTCCCCGACGCCGACTGGCTCGGCCTCTGCCGCCGTGCCGCGCACGCGGCGCGCGAGGCGGTGAGCGAGCTCGAGAGCACGGCCGAGCGGTCGGTGCCGCAGGGCGAGGGGGAGGGCGGCGACACGACGCTGGCGGTGGACCGGGCGGCCGAGGATGCGGTGCTCGCGTCGCTCGAGGCGTTCGGTGTTCCGCTGCTGGCCATCTCCGAGGAGCGCGGCGAGGTTTCCCTGAACGGCGGCAGTGAGGATGGGTCCGTGCGTGTGGTGATCGATCCCGTGGACGGCTCGATGAACGCCAAGCGCGGGCTGCCCTTCGCCTGCGTGTCGATCGCCGTGGCTTGTGGACCGCGAATGGGGGACGTGGAGGTCGGCTACGTGGCGGAGCTGGACCCGCCGCGCGACTGGTGGGCTGTGCGCGGCGAGGGCGCGTTCCTGGCCGGCGAGCGCCTGGAGCTCCTCGGGCCAGGGCCACTGGAGGTGCTGGGGCTGGAGACGGCGCGCCCGGCCCTGGTCGCGGGCGCGGCCGAGGCG
>JBOGXT010000609.1:0-6802 GCA_050694635.1 Thermoleophilaceae bacterium | reverse complement strand
GGCCAGGCCGGCGAGTCCCGCCCCCAAAACCGCCACGTCATACGTCCGAGTAGTCGTCGGCGCCCGCCCTCACACGTACCGCATCCGCCGCGGCGCCCGCCGCATCCGGATGAGGCGCGCCGGCACGCCGCCCACCACCGCGTTCGCGGGGATGTCCTTCGTCACCACCGCGTTGGTGCCGATCACCGCGTTGTCCCCGACCGTGGCCCCGCGCAGGATGCAGGCGCCGTAGCCGATCCAGACGTTCCCGCCGACGCGCACGTCGCGCTTGTAGATCCCCTGCAGCCGGATCGGCCGCTCCACCTCGACCATGCCGTGGTCGAAGTCGATCAGCATCACGCGGTCGGCGATCACGCACTCGCTGCCGATCGACACGTGCTGGTACGCGGAGATCGTGCACTCCTGGCCCATCACGCTCTTGGCGCCGATCGACACGACGCCCTCGTGGCAGCGGATCTTGCTGCGGTGCCCGATCCAGCACCAGCGGCCCAGCTCGAGCACGGCGCCGCGCCCCACCTGCAGCGTGCAGCCGGGGCCGATGAACGCGAGGCCGTCCAGCTTGAGGCGACGCCCGAGGCGCAGCTTCCACCAGCCGAGCCGCAGCAGCAGGCGCCCGTACCCGAGGTTGAGCATGCCGCGCCGGCGCATG
This sequence comes from Thermoleophilaceae bacterium, assembly GCA_050694635.1. Lineage (GTDB taxonomy): Bacteria > Actinomycetota > Thermoleophilia > Solirubrobacterales > Thermoleophilaceae > JACVRW01. Next base: position 6,153 of record JBOGXT010000609.1, on the reverse strand, counting down.
AAGCGGAGCAGCACGAGGGGCCCGCCCTCGCGCGGCGGGGGCGCCCCGCGGAACTCCGGCGGCAGCTCAACGGGCGGGGCCGCGAGCGGCTGCGTCATGCTCTCCATGCCGGAGCAGCATGATATGTGCGGCTATCCGTATTGGCGAAACCGCCTAGTCTGGCCACAATCCAAGGCGACATGGCGACCTCCGTTCTCATCGTGGACGATCACCCGAGCTTCCGGGCGAGCGCGCGCATGCTGCTCGAGTCCGAGGGCTTCGACGTGGTCGGCGAGGCCGAGGACGGGGAGGGGGCTCTGATCGCCGTGCGGGAGCTCGTGCCCGATGTCGTGCTCCTGGACGTGCAGCTGCCCGACATCGACGGACCCGAGGTCGCCGCCCGTCTCGCCGCCGCCAACGGGCTCAGCCCAGCCGTGGTGCTGACCTCGAGCCGGGACCTCCACGACCTCGGCGCGATCGGCGGCGTTCGCGGCTTCATCCCCAAGTCGGAGCTCTCCGGCGCCGCGCTGGAGGCGCTGCTGTGAGTCGCGGATGACGAGCCTGGGCCGGGCCCTGTGGGCTCTGGCGGGCGCGGGGCTTGTATTGGGGCTGGCGGTGCTGGCCCTGATCCTCACCAACGACGGTCTGGACATCCGCGGCGTGTGGGGCTTCGGCGGGCTCGTGGTCGGTTGGGGCTTCGTGTTCGTCGGCCTGTTCGCCTGGCGGCGGCGTCCCGACAACCGCGTCGGGATGCTGATGGCCGGGACGGGCTTCGCCTGGCTGTTCGCGGGGGCCGGCCTCTCGGACCTGGCGCTGCCGTTCACCATCGGGCACGTCTTCGGGGCGGTCTACCTCGCCTTCGCCATCCACCTGCTGCTGGCCTTCCCTGGCGGCCGGCTCCAGAGCCGCGTCGAGCAGCGCATCGTCACGGCCCTCTACCTCCTGACGACGGTCGCCGTGCTCCCGCTCTGGCTGTTCGCGGATCCCGAGCAGCTCGACTGCGAGGGGTGCCCCGACAACCTGCTGCTCGTCGAGCCCAACGAGACGCTTGTCACCACGATCGGCGCGGTCCTGAACCTGATCGGGGCGGCGCTCATAGGCACGGTGCTCGTTCTCCTGGTGCGCCGCTGGCGGCGCGCCACACCGAGCCAGCGGCGTTTCCTCGTGCCCGTGTACTCCGCCGGAGTGGCGGTCACGATCCTGCTGATCAGCTTCGTGGTGCTCCAAACGGGCGGCCTCGACACCGAGGCGCTGGACGCGCTGTCGGTCGCCACGATGGTGCCGTTCGGACTCGTGCCGTACCTGTTCCTGGTGACCCTGATCCGAGCCCGGATGATCCAGACCGGCGCCGCCGGGGAGCTGATCGCGCGCATGGGCGAGGCGCCGCGCAGGGGGGAGCTGCGCGAGGAGCTGGCCCGCGCCCTCGGCGACCCCTCGCTCGAGCTCGTGTACTGGCTGCCCGACGACGAGCGCTTCGTCGACGCCCGTGGGCGCCCGGTGGAGCTGCCCGAGCCCGGCTCGGGCCGTGGCGTCACGAAGGTTGAGCGCGACGGCGGCTGGGTGGCCGCGATCGTCCACGACGCCGTCATCCTCGACGAGGAGCTGGACGCGATCGCGGCCGCCGCGTCGATGGCGCTGGAGAACGAGCGCCTCGACGCCGAGCTGCGCGCGAAGGTGCAGGAGCTGCGCGACTCGCGCGCCCGCATGCTGCGGATCGGGCTCGAGGAGCGCCGCCGGCTCGAGCGCGACCTGCACGACGGCGCCCAGCAGCGCCTGGTCTCGATGGCGCTCAACATGCGCCTGGCGCGCGACCGGATGCGCCACGACCCGGACGATGCCGAGCGGCTGCTCGACGGCGCCGGCCTGGAGCTCGACGCGGCCGTCGAGGAGCTGCGCGAGTTGGCCCGCGGCATCCACCCCGCCGTGCTGAGCGACCGCGGCCTGAACGCGGCGCTCGAGACGCTCGCTGGGCGCGCGCCGGTGCCGGTCGAGCTGAACGGGAAGCCGGACGAGCGGCTGCCGGAGGCGATCGAGCTGGCCGCCTACTTCGTCGTGGCCGAGGCGCTCACGAACGTGGCGAAGTACGCCGGCGCGACCCACGCGACGGTGAACGTGGAGCGCCGCAACGGGCGGCTGCTGGTGGAGGTGGCGGACGACGGCGTCGGCGGCGCCGACCCGGACGCCGGCACCGGGCTGCGGGGGCTCGCCGACCGGCTCGCGGTGATCGAGGGCCGGCTCGAAGTCGACTCCCCGCCCGGCCGGGGGACCACGATCCGAGCGAGGATCCCGTGCGGATAGTCGTGGCCGACGACTCGGTGCTGCTGCGCGAGGGCGTGGTGCGCCTGCTCGAGGAGTGGGGCTTCGAGGTCGTCGCCCAGGCCGGGGACGCCGACGACCTGCTGCGCAAGGTCAACGCGCACAAGCCCGACGTGGCGGTGGTCGACATCCGCATGCCCCCGACCAACACCGACGACGGCCTGCGCGCCGCCCTGCGCATCCGCGCGGAGCACCCAGCAACCGGCGTGCTGGTGCTGTCGCAATACGTGGAGGAGGGCTACGCGCTCGAGCTGGTGGGCGACGCCGCCGGCGGCGTGGGCTACCTGCTCAAGGACCGCGTAGCGGACGTGGAGCGCTTCATCGACGCCGTCAAGCGCGTGGCCGAGGGCGGCTCGGCGCTCGACCCGGAGGTGGTGGCCCAGCTCGTCGGCCGCGCCCGCCGCGAGGACCCGCTCGAGGAGCTCACCCCGCGCGAGCGCGAGGTGCTCGAGCTGATGGCCGAGGGGCGCTCCAACACCGCGATCGCCGAGCAGATGGTCGTAACCGAGCGTGCGGTGGAGAAGCACGTGACCTCGATCTTCGGGAAACTGGGCCTCGTGCCCGCCACCGAGGACCATCGCCGCGTGCTCGCGGTTCTGACCTTCCTGCGCTCCTGATGAAGCGCCGCCGGCGCTACCACGCCCGGCTCGGCGGGCGCGACATCGCGATCGACCTCGGCACCGCCAACACGCTCGTCTACCTGCGCGGCGAGGGCATCCGCGTGTCCGAGCCGTCGGTGGTGGCGATGGACACCCGGACGGGCGACCTGCACGCGGTGGGCGAGGAGGCCCAGCGCATGATCGGGCGCACCCCGGCCACCATCTCCGCGGTGCGGCCGCTGCGGCATGGGGTGATCACCGACTTCGAGACCACCGAGGCGATGCTGCGCCACTTCATCGGGCGCGTGCACAAGAGCCGCTTCGCGCATCCGCGGCTCGTGATGTGCGCCCCCTCGGGGATCACCGACGTGGAGCGGCGCGCGCTCGAGGAGGCCTGCCTGGCCGCCGGCGCGCGCTCCGTCCAGCTGATCGAGGAGCCGATGGCCGCGGCCATCGGCGCCGGCCTGCCGATCGCCGAGCCGATCGCCACCGTGGTGGTCGACATCGGCGGCGGCACGAGCGAGGTGGCGGTGATCTCGCTGGGCGGGATCGTCGTGTCGCGCTCGCTGCGGCTGGGCGGCTACGACTTCGACGAGGCGGTGGCGAGCTACATCCGCCGCCACCACCGGCTGGCGGTGGGCGAGACGACGTCGGAGTCGGTGAAGCTCGAGGTCGGCGGCTGCGCGCCGGACGAGAGCGACGCGGTGACCCAGGTGCGCGGCCGCGACCCGGCGAGCGGGCTGCCGCGCGAGGCGGAGGTCACGAGCGCGGAGATGCGCGAGGCGCTCGAGTCGCTGGTGACCGAGATCGTGGATGCGGTCCGCGACGCGCTCGAGAACACTCCACCCGAGCTGGCCGCCGACCTGACCCGGCGCGGGATCATGCTGGCGGGCGGCGGCGCGCTGCTGCGCGGCTTCGTCGAACGGCTGCAGGCCGAGACCCAGGTGCCGGTCACGCTCTCCGACGACCCGCTCACATGCGTGGTGCTGGGCGCCGGGCACGCGCTCGAGGAGATCGACGTCCTCGAGCGAATGGCGCTCTAGCATCGTCTTCCGATCCATGCGGGGCAGCATGGCGGTTACCCGTACTGCGGGCAACCGGCGCGCCTGCGAACCTGCGCGCAATGGATTCGATCGTCACCGCCACGGACGTCCGCCGCCGCTACGGCGAGGGCGCCGCCGCCGTGGATGCTCTCGCCGGGGTCAGCGTCGACTTCGAGCGCGGCCGCTACAGCGCCATCATGGGCCCGTCGGGGTCCGGCAAGTCGACGCTGATGCACATCCTCGCCGGCCTCGACCGCCCCACGGGCGGCTCCGTAGTGCTCGACGGCGTCGAGATCACCGACCTCGACGACGGCGACCTGACCCGGCTTCGCCGCGACAAGCTCGGCTTCATCTTCCAGTTCTTCAACCTCCTGCCCGTCCTCACGGCCGAGGAGAACATCGTGCTGCCGCTCTCGATCGCCGGCGAGCGCGCCGATACGGAGTGGCTGCGGCGGCTGGTCGACACAGTGGGCCTGGCCGACCGGCTCACCCACCGCCCGGCGGAGCTCTCCGGCGGCCAGCAGCAGCGCGTGGCCGTCGCGCGGGCCCTGATCTCGAAGCCGGCCGTGGTGTTCGCCGACGAGCCCACCGGCAACCTCGACTCGAAGTCGAGCGAGGAGGTGCTGCGCATGCTGCGCCAGTCGGTCGACGAGCTCGGCCAGACGGTCGTGATGGTCACCCACGACCCCGAGGCCGCCGCCTACGCCGACCGCCTAATCGTGTTGCGCGACGGGCTCGTGGTGCACGACGCCGCCGCCGGAACGGCCGACGAGGTGATCGAGCTGATGAAGGAAGTCGCGTAGCGCGATGACCAAGGTCGCCCTTCGCGGACTCGCGCAGCGCAAGCTGCGCGCCTTCGTGACGATGCTGGCGGTGCTGCTCGGCGTGGCCTTCATCGCCGGCAGCTATGTGCTGACGGACACGATCAACGAGTCCTTCGACGACATCTTCACCGAGGCCTACGCGGGCACGGACGTCGCGATCTCGCCGAGCACCACGGGCCAGGGCGAGGAGATCGACCTGCCGCCCTTCTCGGCCGAGGTGCTGAACCAGGTGCGCGAGGTCGACGGCGTCGAGCAGGCCGCCGGCGGCATCTTCTCGACGGCCCGGTTCGTGGACGAGGAGGGCGAGCAGCTGAGCGCGGCGTTCGCGCCGGAGTTCGTCTCCTCGGTCGCGCCCGAGCCGTTCGAGACGCTCACCTACATCGACGGCCGGCCGCCCGAGAACGCGAGCGAGGTCTCGATCGACGAGTCCACCGCCGACCGCGAGAGCTTCGAGCTCGGCGACACGCTGCGGATCGCAGGCCAGGCGGGTGTCAAGGAATACGAGATCGTGGGCCTCCAGCGGCTCGGCTCGACCTCTTCGGGCGGCTCGAGCACCGCGCAGCTCACGCTCGAGGAGGCACAGCGCCTCACCGAGAAGCGGGGCCAGTTCGACGCCGTGTCCGTGGAGGCCGCCGATGGCGTGTCCCCCGACGAGCTGGCGCGCCGCATCGACGAGGTGCTGCCCCGGCGCCTGACGGTCGAGACGGGCGTGCAGGCGGCCGAGCGCCAGTCGCAGGACATCAAGGACGACCTCTCGTTCTTCCGAATCGTGCTGCTGGTGTTCGGCGGAGTCGCGCTGCTGGTGGGCAGCTTCCTGATCTTCAACACCTTCTCGATCACGGTCGCCCAGCGGATCCGCGAGCTCGGCATGCTGCGCACGCTGGGCGCCACGCGCGGTCAGATCCTGCGCGGCATGATCCTCGAGGCCGCGATCATCGGCGCGCTCGGGTCCGTGCTCGGGGTCCTTGCCGGGATCGGCTTCGCCGGCGCCCTCAACGCGATGTTCAAGAGCTTCGGGATCGACCTGCCGAACACCGGCACGGTGATCGCCTCGCGAACGATCGTGCTCGCGCTCGTGGTCGGCATGGTGGTCACGCTGGCCGCTGCGCTGTCGCCCGCGCTGCGCGCCACCCGTGTGTCCCCGATGGCGGCGCTGCTCGAGGCGGAGCTGCCCGAGAGCCACCGGCGGGGCCGGATCTTCGCCGCCGTCGCCGTGCTGCTCATGCTCGGTGGGATCGCGCTCACCTGCCTCGGCCTGTTCGGCGGGCTCGAATCCAACGCGGCGGCCGGCTCGGTCGGCGGCGGGGCGGTGGCCACGCTGTTCGGCGTGTCGATGTTCAGCCCGCGCCTGGTGCGCCCGTTGGCCTCGGTGGCCGGCTGGCCGCTCGAGCG
>JBOGXT010000608.1:0-7802 GCA_050694635.1 Thermoleophilaceae bacterium | reverse complement strand
CCCGGGCCGCGTCCGCGGCCAGCTCCGCCGGCGTGAGCGGCACCGCCGGATGGTCCTCGCGCGGGCGCTGGCCGTTCAGGCAGGCCTGGAGCATGGGCGCAGCCTACGGGCGTGTTTCCGGCAATGCCCCGATCTCGCGGTAGTACTCGATCGCGCCGGTCGCCTCCAGGTCGTCGAGCAGGATCGCCTCGACGTCGACGACGACGTCGATCTCCTGTCCCGCCACCACGCCGCCACCCGCGATCTCGTCCTGCCACGAGACGCCGAAGTCGTACCGGTTCACGCGCGTGGTGGCCTCGAAGCCGATGCGGCTCATCTCGCCGCGGTTCTCGTCGCCCTCCCAGAAGGGAGTGCGCCACTCGCCGAGCCAGCCCACGTCGAGCGGCACCTGCCGGGTGACGCCGCGGATCGTCAGGTCCGCCTCGGCCCTGAAGTGCGAGGCGCCGGTGCGCTCGGTGAAGCGTCCGGCGAAGGCGATGCGCGGGTGGTTCTCGACGTCGAAGAAGTCCGCGCTGCGGAGGTGGGCGTCGCGCGTGGGCTCGCCCGTCCAGAGCCTGGTCGCGTCCATCCGCCCCTCGAAGGTCGTGTCCATGCGGCGGTCGGCGTCGAACTCCACCGTGCCGCGCACGTCCTTGAACAGCCCGCGTACCCACGTGACCATCATGTGGCGGGCGCGGAACTCCGCCTCCGTGTGGCCCGGCTCGAAGATCCAGGTCCCCATCGCCCGAGGATACTCGGGCTCAGTGCACGTCCCGGCGGAGCAGCGCCGCTTCGGCGGGCGAAGGCGCCGACTATTCGCGGGGGGACGCTGGGCTCACAGCGCAGCGCTAAAGGTCCTTCGTTCGGGGCCGATACTCCCGGATGGGGCTGGTATCGCGGGACATGGGGATGCAAACTCGGGCAGAGCACACGGCCGCCCGCGCTCCAACGCGGACGGCGAACAGGGAGCGGCGGAGGCCGAGCGGGCCCCTGCCGCAGCGCATCGCGGGCTCCATACTCGACGCACTGCCACAGGGTCAGCTGCTCCCCGAGCGATCGTGGCGCGTGCGTCATCGCTGGATCGTCGGGCTGCTTTGGCTACAGGCGATGGGGCTGGCTGTCTTGGGCGCGGCGCGGGGCTACGGCGTAGCGCACAGCGCGCTCGAAGCATCGGTCGTGGCGGGCGCTGCGGCGCTTGCGAGCGTCCGGCCGCTAGGGAGGCGGCTACGGTCCCTGGTCGCATCGCTCGGCCTGATCACCACGTCCGCCATGCTTGTCCACCTTTGGGGCGGCACGATCGAGGCCCATTTTCACTTCTTCGTGGTCATCCCGATTCTGATCCTCTATCAGGACTGGGGGCCGTTCCTGCTCGCGCTCGTCTACGTGGTAATCCACCATGGCGCACTTGGGGCGCTCGACCCGAGCTCGGTCTACAACCATCCGAGCGCCATCGCGCACCCCTGGAGGTGGGCACTCGTCCATGGGGGCTTCGTGGTGGGCGCGAGCGTTGCAAGCATCGTCGGGTGGCGGGTCAACGAGCAGATGCTCCGAGAGCCCCTGACCGGTCTCGCCGGACGTGCCGCCTTTCTTCACCGCGTGAACCTCGCATTGGACCGGCTGCGGCGGGGGCGCCTGGGGCTCGCCGTGCTCTACCTCGACCTCGACCGCTTCAAGGTCCTAAACGACACGCTCGGCCACGCGGTCGGAGACCAGCTGCTCGTGGAGGTCGCCCGTCGTCTCCGCAGCTGCACCCGGCGCGGGGACACTGTGGCCCGCCTCGGAGGAGACGAATTCGGGATCCTCTGCGAACAGATCCATGGCGAGCACGAGGTGTTCGCCCTCGCGGAGCGCATCACGGCCGCCCTCAGGCGCCCGGTCGGGCTCAATGGCTTAGAGGTGCAGACCTCGGCGAGCGTTGGGATCTCCTTCACCGACTCCGCGGCGGTGGCTGCCGAGGAGCTGATCGGCGACGCCGACATGGCGATGTACCGGGCCAAGTCGAGGCGGGGCGACCGCTTCGTCGTCTTCGACGAGGGCATGCGAGCAGAGCACGCGCAGCGCTATGTGACTGAGACCGAGCTGCGCCGCGCTCTCGAGCGGGACGAGCTCCGGCTCCTCTATCAGCCGATTGTGTCGGCTGACAACGGCCGCCCCGTCGCGTGCGAGGCGCTCCTGCGGTGGCAGCACCCGGAGCGTGGGCTCGTGCCTCCCGCGGAGTTCATGCTGGTCGCCGAGCAAAGCGGGCTGATCGTCCCGATCGGCGCGTGGGTGCTGAGGGAGGCATGCCGGGAGGCGAAACGATGGAGCGTCAGCGGCGAGAGCCCCGCCTCCTATGTGTGCGTGAACCTCTCCGCCCGCCAGTTCGCCCAGCCCGACCTCGTCGACACCGTGAGGGAAGCGCTCGACGAAGCCGCCCTCCAGCCCTCTCGGCTGGGGCTCGAAGTCACCGAGAGCGTGCTCATGGAGGAGGCCGACTCGCCAATCGAGACCCTGACCGCACTCAAGCGCTTGGGCGTCCATATCCTCCTCGATGACTTCGGCACCGGCTACTCGTCGCTGAGCTATCTCCGGAACTTCCCCATCGACGTCATCAAGGTCGACCGGTCCTTCGTGAAAGGCGTCGGCGGCGACCGAGAGGATGAGGCGATCCTGGCCGCCGTCGTCGGCTTGTCGAGGGCGCTCGGGTTGACGGTCGTCGCAGAGGGAGTGGAGACCGAGAGCCAGCTGTCCCGCATCCGTGTTCTCGGCTGCGAGCTCGTGCAGGGGTACTACATCTCGCTCCCGCGCCCACCGACCGAGCTCGATGATCTGCTCCGGCGCGAGACGAGCGCTTGGCGTGATCGCTCGGCTGACTCCCCTGTGCCGGTTGAAATCGACCCCTGCCTTGGCGGTAGGCCCGTCAGCGCTCGAGCTCGAACATGACCCTGTCCTCGTAGCACCAGCACCAGCGCTCGCCCGGCTCTGCCGAGCGGACGATCGGGTGCTCGCTCGCCGCCGCGTGCTCCGAGGCGTGCTTGTTCGGCGAGGAGTCGCAGCAGCCCACGTGCCCGCAGGTCAGGCAGAGGCGCAGGTGGACCCAGCGGTCGCCCGTACGCAGGCAGTCCTCGCAGCCCTCAACGGAGTCGGGGGGATCGACGCGTACCTGGTCGAGATGTGAGCAGAGGGCCATGCGCCCGAGGATACGCGCGTCACATGGCGACCTGCGGCGCCGGACCGGCCTGCTCGGCCTCCGGCGATGGCGTGCGGCCCTCGGCCGCCATCGCCCGCCGCAGCAGCGTCAACCCAGTGAGCGGGAAGATCACCACCGAGAGCAGCCCGGCCGCGATCAGCGCGGAGCCCTCCGCGGTGCCGAGCGCGCCCAGCTCCATCCCGATCGCCGTGGCGGCGACGATGAACGGCAGCGAGGTGGCCTGCAGCACGCCGGCCACCGTGGCCCGGCGGCCGCCCACGAAGCCGCGGTAGATCACCGCCGGCAGTCCCCGCACCGCCAGCAGCGCGGCCAGGAAGATCGGGACCATGGCCAGGTTGGCCGGGTCGTCGAGCAGGGCGTCCAGGTCGAAGCGCAGCCCGACCGTCACGAAGAAGACCGGGATGAACAGGCCGAAGCCCATCGCCTCGAGCTTGGTGCGGAAGTTGGGGTGGGTGAGGCGCCTGTCGCCGTCCAGCAGGGCGAGGAGCGCGCCGGCCGCGAACGAGCCCAGGATCACCTCGAGGCCGAGGCCCTCCGCGAGCGCGACGAAGGCGATCATCAGCACCATCGCACCGCGCACTCGGATCTGGGCGCTCGAGTCCTGGAGGCGCAGCAGGTCCTCCTCGACGCGCTTCGAGCGCTCCGCCGTGCGGATCACGACGAAGGCGACCACCAGCAGGCCGATGAAGACGCCGAGCAGCACCGCCGTCGAGCCGGGTCCGCTCTCGCCGGAGAAGAACAGCGACAGCAGGATCACGCCGCCGAAGTCGGCGATCGAGGCGGCCGCGAGCACCAGCTGGCCGAAGCGCGTGTTCAGCTCGCCTACGTCGGCCAGCACCGGGATGATCACGCCGAGCGAGGTCGCGGCCAGGATGATCGCCACGAGCAGCGGCGTCTCCACCAGGCCGACCGAGCTCAGCCCGATCCCGACCACCACGGCGATCCCGAACGAGATCGCCCAGCCGATCGCCGCCAGCCGCAGCAGCCGGCCGCGCAGCTCGGAGAAGTCGATCTCGAGTCCGGCGAGGAAGAGCAGGAACGCGAGCCCGATCAGCGAGAGGACCTCGATCGTCTGGTCCACCTCGACCCAGCCGAGGATCGACGGGCCGATCACGATGCCCGCGACGATCTCGAACACCACCGAGGGCAGGCGCACGCGCGGGGCGAGCCCGAGCAGGAACGGCGCCACGAAGGCGACGACGACGACCAGCAGCAGTCCGCTGAACCCAGGTTCCTCCATACCCGGACCGTCCCGGCCCGCCCGCCGCCGTTACGCGGCGTAACGCCAGACCCCAGATCGGGGACAGACCGGCCGATGCGAGCGCTCGCCCACTCGGACATGCACCTCGGGGCCTGGACCGGCGACCCGGTGCTGGCGCGCGAGCCGGCGCTGGCCGCGGTGGACGCCGCGCTCGAGGACGTGGACGAGCTGATCCTGCTCGGCGACGTGTTCGACTTCCTCTGCTCGAGCGTCGAGTACGCCTTCGAGCAGGCGGACCCGTTCTTCGAGCTCGTGCAGCGGCGTATGCAGGGCCGGCGGGTCGTGTTCACGGCCGGCAACCACGACCACCACATCGTCTACCCGGAGACCCAGCTGCGAAAGGCCGCCAGCAGCTCGTCGCGGGCGGACTCCGGCAGCCGCTCGGATGGTAGATCGCCCAAGGCCGAGATCGTCTGACGCATCTGGTCGAGGTGGATCCGGCAGTCGCGGCAGCCCGCCAGATGGGCCTCGAACAGGTCCCGGTCCCGGTCCCTCAGCACCGCATCCAGGGCTCCGTGACCAGCTCGACCAGGTCCCGGCACCTCAATCCCAGCTGCTCGGCCACGTGGAGGCTAGGTGTGGCTGTCGCGCCGGCGCGTTACAGGTCCGAGCGGTAGCTCGCCAGCGCGGCGCGCACCGTGGTGCGGGCGCGATGCAGCAGCACGCGCTGATTGCCCTCGGCCAGGCCGAGCGCCTCGCAAGTCTCGGCGGCGTCCCAGCCCTCGACGTCGCGGAGCGAGATCACCCTGCGCTGAGCCGGTGGCAGCGCGTCGATGGCCGACATGGCGACCTCGAGCGTCTCGGCGGCGATCAGCCGCTCCTCCGGCGTCTTCCACGGCGCGGGCCCGGCGAGCCAATGGCCGCTGGGATCGAAGCGGCGGCCGTCGTCGCCCTCCAGCGACGAGAACGGCAGCGTGCCGCGCTCGCGCGCGCCGCGGGTGGCGGCGACGTTCTTGAGGATCCTGAAGATCCAGGTCCTGAGCGACGACCGGGCCTCGAGCCGTTGATGCCGCGGATGACGCCGAGCCAGGTGTCCTGGACCACCTCCTCGGCGACCGCCCGGCTCCCGACGTGGGTGGTGGCCACGCGGAGCAGCGCCGAGTCGAGGCTCGCCATGAGCTCCGCGAAGGCGGCCTCGTCGCCGTCCCTCATGGCTCTGACGAGCTCGGCGTCGTCGACGTCGGCCGGGGAGCGGCTAGCGCTCGGCATCGACGCTCACCGGCTCGATGTTGAGATCACGCAGGCGCTCGAGCAGAGCGTCGAGCTCGACCCGGTCGCCGCGGCCGCTCAGGACCGTGTGCCCGGGACGCCGGTCGAGGGTCACGCCGGCGAAGCCGAGGCCGAGCCGCTCGCTGAGGCGACCCTTGACGACGACGCGGTAGCGATGCGGCTCCACTGCGCGCATAGCATCTCGCGCCTTCGGGTGAGCTGTCTTCACCCGCCGGCGGGTTCACCCCGGGTGATTTCGCGCGCGAGCCGGGGCAGCGCCACCGCGAGGATGAGCGCCCCGCCGTAGAACAGCTGCTGGACGAAGCTCTCGACCCCGAGCAGCTGCAGACCGGTCACGCCCGTGACGAGGAAGTACACGGCGATCAGGGCGCCCCAGGGGTTGAAGCGGCCCGGCACGATGGCGGTGGCGCCGAGGAAGGCGGCGGCGAAGGCCGGCAGCAGGAAGCTGGCCCCCGACGACGGGTCGGCGCTCCCCGTGGTGCCCGCGTAGAGGACCCCGGCGAGCCCCGCGAACGCACCGGAGGTCACCAGGGCGCCGAAGCGGATGCGGCCGACCTCCACGCCGCTGAGGCGAGCCACCTCCCGCCCGCGGCCCGCGAACAGCAGCCGCCGGCCGAGCGGGGCGTGCTCGAACACGAGCCATACCGCCACGCACAGCACGAGGCCGTAGAAGAACGAGAGCGGGATACCCAGCAGGTCCCACACGATCACGGGGTCGACCAGGCGGTCGGAGATCCCGCCGATCGTGTTCGAGTCGCTGATCCAGAGCACGAGGCCGGAGACGAACGTGCCGGAAGCGAGCGTGATGACCAGCGACTCGAGCTCGAGCAGGACGACGATCGCCCCGTTCACGACGCCCACGAGGGTCGCCGCGGCCAACGCGACGAGGATCGCGGTCAGCACCGGCCAGCCGTGCTGGCCGTTCAGCAGCGCGACGATCATCGCCGCGAGCGTGAGCGTGGATGCGACCGAGAGGTCGTAGTCGCCCGCGGTGAGCGGGAACAGCAGCCCCAGCGTGAGCACCACCAGCACCGCCTGCGAGCCGAGGATCGACTGCAGGTTCGCGGTGGTCAAGAACGTGTCCGGCTCGAGCGCCCCGAAGAGGACGATCACGAGCACCCAGGCCGCCGGCAGCCCTAGGCGCTGGGCGAGCACCCGACCCTCCCGTTCGAGACGGTGAGAACGCGGTCGCAGAGCTCGTCCAGCCCGTCGCGGTCGGCGCTCGAGCAGACCACCGCCGCTCCGCGACCGGCCAGGGCCCTGATCCTCCCGACGAGCTCGCCCCTGGCGCCGGCGTCCACGCCGCGCAGCGGCTCGTCGAGCAGCAGCAGGACGGGGTCGGTCTCGAGCCACTTCGCCACCAGGGCCCTCTGCTGGTTGCCGCCGCTGAGGCTCGCGAACGGCGTCCGCGGGTCGCTCGGGGCCACGCCGTGCGCCTGCAGCAGCGAGCCGGCGTCAGCCGCGAAGCGGCGGCGATCGAGGCGCAGGCCGAGCACACCGGCGTAGCGGTCGAGCCTGGGGAGCAGCACGTTGTCTCCCAGCGACAGCGAGCCCGCCGCGCCGTCCTTTTCGCGCGACGAGGGGACGAGCGCGATGCCGGCCCGAATCGCCCGCGCGGGCGTCATCGAGGTCAGGTCGTGCCCAGCGCCGAGGGCCAGGCGCCCTGCGGCGGCGCGACGCGCCCCGAACAGCAGGTAGGGCAGCTCGTCGTAGCCCGAGCCGGCGAGCCCCGTCAGGCCCAGCACCTCGCCCCGGCGCAGGTCGAGCGAGACGCCTCGCAGGACGCCTCCCGAGAGCCCGGAGACGGAGATCGCGCCGCCGCGGCCCGCCGCTGCCTCGCGCACGCGGGGCGGGGAGCCGGGCATGGCCCGGCCAGTCACGAGCGCGGCCAGCTCCGGCACGCCGGTCGCCGCCGCCTCGACGGTGGCCACGCAGCGGCCGTCCCTCAGCACGGTGACGCGCCGGGCAAGATCGCGCACCTCGGCGAGGTTGTGCGAGATCAGGAGCACGCCGGCGCCCGCCCCCGCTATGTCGCGCACGACGTCGTGCACGCGGCGCCGCTCGAGCTCCGGCAGGAAGCCGGTCGGCTCGTCGAGCACGAGCGCCACGGGCGTCCCGGTGGCCGCCCGCGCGATCGCGAGG
>JBOGXT010000607.1:0-2901 GCA_050694635.1 Thermoleophilaceae bacterium | reverse complement strand
CCTTCGGGAAACGTGGGAGCGGCCGCGCGCAGGCTCCTCGCGCCGCTTACCCGCTGTCGGGCCGTCAGATCAGCAGGTACCGCAACCGCTGCTTATCCGCTGCCGTCGCCCCGACGAGCTCGTAGATCCGGTCGCCGAACTCGCCGGCGTCCACAAGCGCGGCCTTGCGCCGCTCGGAGTCCTCGAACTCGGCGAGGACCTCGGCCTCCGGGCGCTGCACCGCTTGCAGGAATGCGTCGTAGCGCTCCTCGAGCTCGCGGACCAGATCGGGGGCCAAACCCCCGTGGTCGGCCAAGGAGCGCAGGCGCTGCCGCGGCGTCTGCGCGCACAGCGAGAGCACGTCGGCCTCGGTTACCGGCGCCGAGCGCGCGGCCAAGGCCGCGACCATGGAGAAGCACGTCAGCAGCCGGCTGATCTTGAGCTTGTAGTTTTTCAATGCGCTGTCGGCCTTCTTGGCACGCAGCGCGTCGCCCTCCAAGCGGCGGAGCTTGAGCCGCTTATGCTCGTAATTGAGCGTCAGCGTTCGCCAGAAGCGCAAGATGTCATTCGTCAGAAACGTGGGGACGAACGTGTGGGGGTAGTCGGCGAAGTCGCGGAAGTAGAAGCTGACTACGCGCTCCAGCAGGTGCTGGTAGACCACAGGTGCGAACACCGGCCGGCTCTCGAGGAGGAGCAGCATCCGTGCGGTGAATGCATTGATTGAGTCGTCCTCCGGACTGCCGAGTACATCCTCCATCCGCTGGACGTAGTGGACCTCGAGGTACTGGCCGTCGCCCGTGAACGGGGGGAAACCCATCTCCTCCGTCGCCTCGACGATGGCGGCCGCCAGCCGGACGAAGACGGTGAACGGGAACGCGTCGTCGAGGTCGGCGTCGCACAGGAAGAAGAGGTCGATGTCCGACGCCGTCCCCGCCTCAAGTCGTCCGTAGCTACCGGTCGCGTAGACGCACAGCGCCCGGCCGGCGACCACGTCCGCGAGCGGGCCGAGCCGATCGGTCAGCTCCGAAAGGCGGCCGAGCGAGTAGTCTCGACGGGCATCTTCCACGCCACGAGCATAGGTCGCGGGGTCGTCGTCATCGCGTCCGGGTCGCAAGGGAGGATTCGTCCATATGTCTGACGCCGCCCGTCCCGATCTCTACATCTCGGCCGACGTTGAAACCGACGGACCGGTCCCCGGCGTGTACTCGCTGCTCTCTTTCGGGATGTACGTCGTGGGTGCGTTCGACGGCGAACGCCTGCGCCGGCCGCAGGCGCCACTCACGCTCTACCGGGAGCTGCGGCCGATATCCGAGGACTTTCAGCCTGAGGCGCTCGAGATCAACGGACTGGACCGCGACCAGCTCGTCGCCGAAGGCGCCGACCCTGTAGCAGCCATGGACGAGGCGGCCACGTGGGTGGCCGAGGTCGCCGACGGCCATCGCCCAGTGCTCGTCGCATACCCGGTCGCGTTCGACTGGTCCTTCTTGTACTGGTATTTCGAGCGCTTCTGCCGCACCGGATCTCCGTTCGGCCACTCGTCGTGCCTGGACATCCGCACTCTCTACCAGGCGCAGGCGGGCACGGTCTTCGACCTATCGGGCAAACGCAACATGCCGGCTGAGCTGCTGCCCGAGGCTCCGCACACGCACAACGCGCTCGACGACGCCATCGAACAGGGCGAACTCTTCGCGAATTTGTTTAGCTGGACGCTGCGCCGGCGCGACTCCGCTGCGGCTCTCGGCCCGAGCGCACCGTCTTGGATGGCGCGGCGCTTGGTACCGCTCGCGTAGGGCTACTCCCGGGGACTGTCCGCCACGGGCCTCGCGCCCACATGCGATCGAGCCTCGACCGTCATCTTGTCTCATCGCGGCCTGAGTCCCAGCGGTTCCGCTTATCTGAACCGGGGCCCTCGGTCAAGTCGCGGGGGTGAGTGGTTGTGGAGTGCGATCGTTCCGCGGGCGCCCGGGCTTATCTGGGTGCACGGCCTGGTGGCCGGCGACGTGATGGTGGATGGGTCGATCCGTCGGGAACGACTCCGGCCGCTCGGTCTTTGTTGGAGCGCCGTCCTGGGGCGGGAGTCGCGAAAGCTGCGGGAGCTGGCCGGAAGTTGGGGTGCCATCTGGGACTTGTGGGCTTGGCGGAACGGTCGGGGCGTGAGCAGGTTGAGGTTCAGGTGACTGGTTCGAGCGCCTCGGGCCCGAGCTCGTGCAGGGTGTGGAAGCAGCGCCGGGCGAGCTTGCGGGCGATCGTGATCGAGGCCCTGGTGTGCGAGAGCCCGCGCGCCTTGAGCGCGAGGTAGTCGGAGCGGTCGGGGCTGCTGGGCCGGCAGGCCGCTTGGGCCGACTCGTAGAGCGCCCAGCGCAGCTGCGGCGAGCCCTGCTTGGTGAGCTTGCCGACGCGCGAGCGGCGGTCGGAGCGGTGCACGCCGACGTCGAGCCCGGCGCAGCGCACCGCCTTGCGCGAGGCCGACAGGCGCGCCACGTCGCCGAGCTCGCAGAGGATCGTCGGGGCGGTCGGCTCGCCGATGCCGTAGTGGGCCATCAGCGCCCGGCAGCCCGGCTGGCGGCGGGCCAGCTGGCGCAGCTCTTTCTCGAGCGGGGCGAGCTGGCGGTCGGCCGCCTCGATCAGCGCCAGCGCCACCTCGACCCGCTCCCTGGCCGCCGCTGGCAGCTCGAGCCCGGCCAGCAACTCGCGCCCCTTGGCGCTGAGCAGCTTGTCCGGCACGCCCGAGACGCCGTGGTGGAACAGCGTCGCTTGGACTCGCACCAGCCAGGCCGTGCGCTCGTCGACCAAGGTCTTGCGCAGCCGCGTGCGGGTGCGCCACTCGCGCCCGTGCGCCGGCGGGATCCAAGCCCCCGGCAGCCGGCCCTCGGCCAGCAGCGTGCGCAGCCAGCGGGCGTCCTCGCGGTCGGTCTTGGCGCG
>JBOGXT010000606.1:0-1780 GCA_050694635.1 Thermoleophilaceae bacterium | reverse complement strand
GACGACGGCGACCCCGTCATCCGGCCCGGATGGCTGCCGGCGCTTGCGATCGCCGCGGCGGTCGCGATCGTGACCGGCCCGCTGTTCGCCCTGCGCGCGGGCGTCGCGCTCGGCGCCATCGCCTTCGTGCTGCTCGTCCTCGGAGTCAGCGTGCGGCGCCTTGTGGCGCTCGGCAGCCTCGCGCTGGTGGCCGTCCCGGCCTGGTACTGGATCGAGCAGGGGCCGCGTCTCGGCGGTGTCACGTTCCTCTACGTCATGAACCAGCTCACGGCGCACTGGCTCGCGGTACTCGCGGTCTGCTGTTTCGCAACCGCGTCGGGCATCAGCGCCGTGAGGCTGCGCCGTGGAGCGGGAGGCTGACCCATGGACGGCCACCTGACTCGCTTCGGTGTCCGGCTTGCCCTCGTCGCGGTGGCGGCGCTCGCGATTCGCGTCGTCTACCTGCTGACGGTCGGCGAGGACGTGGTCGGTATCGGCGACTTCTACTTCTACCACTGGTCCGCGAACCTGATCGCGGAGGGCCGTGGGTTCACCGACCCCTTCGTGCTGACCTCCTTCGGCACCGAGCTGCCCACCGCAGAGCACCCACCGCTGTGGTCGCTGTTCCTCTCGCTCGTGTCGCTACTCGGCGGGAGCGGATCGCCGGTGGGGGTCACCGGCCCGGAGGGCGACTACCTCGCCCACCGGCTGGCGGGCTGCCTGGTCGGCGCGGGCGTCGTGGGGCTGATCGGCCTGCTCGGGCGGCGCCTGGGCGGCGAGCGCCTCGGCCTCGCCGCCGCGGGGATCGCCGCGGTCTACCCGGTGCTCGTCACCGCCGACGCCTCGCTCATGAGCGAGTCGCTGTACGGCCTGTTCGTGGTCCTCGCGCTGCTGCTCGCCTACCGGCTGATCGACCGCCCCGACCCGTGGCGCGCGAGCGCGCTCGGCGCGGTGATCGGGCTCGCCGCCCTGACGCGCGGGGAGGGGCTTCTGCTGTTGCCGCTGCTGGCCCTTCCGCTCGCGTGGCGCGGCGGGCGCGCCGGCCGAGGCCTGCGGATCGCCGCCGTCTGCCTCGGGATGCTGGTCGTGGTCGCGCCCTGGACCGTGCGCAACCATCTCGCGCTCGCCCGGTTCGTGCCGATCTCGACCAACGAGGGCGGCGTGATCGGGGGCGCCAACTGCCACCGGACCTACTACGGGGAGGACCTGGGGTACTGGCGGACCGACTGCCTGCCCAAGCAGGACGAGCCGATCGGAAAGGCCGAGTACGCGGAGCAGGGGCGCCGGCAGGGAATCGAGTACGCGCGCGAGAACCTCGGCCGCCTGCTGACCGTGGTCGTGCCCGTGCGGATCCTGCGCACGTGGGATCTCTGGCAGACGGAGCGCCAGGTCCTTCTGGTCGAGGGCCGCGATCCGGAGACCTGGCGCGCCGGCCTGATCGCCTACTTCGCCCTGCTGCCGCTGGCCGGCGGCGGGCTCCTGCTGCTGCGCCGGCGCGGCGTGTCGATGTGGCCGCTCGCGTCCCTGCTCGTGGTGGTCACGGTGTCGAGCATCGGGGGCTTCGGCAATCCGCGCTTCCGGCACGCGGCCGAGATCGCGCTCGTCACGAGCGGCGCCGTCGGGCTGCGCTACTGCTGGCAGCGAGCCCGTGAGATCGCGCGCATACCCGCCGTGCGCGACGCTCTCGAGTAGCCCGCGCTCAGCGCGGCTGCGCGCCGGGCCGGGCGAACAGAGGCGAGCGCGGGTGCAGCGACCGCGCCCGGCGAAGCTGGCGGCGGGCCAGCTCGGCATTGCCCGCACC
>JBOGXT010000605.1:0-2048 GCA_050694635.1 Thermoleophilaceae bacterium | reverse complement strand
ACCAAGCGGTGCGGGCGTGGCAACGGGGGCGCGCATTCAACAGGCGCAAAGCGTCTAGCCGCGCGGCAGGTTCAAGCCCCAAACCCTGCACTCTGGCTCAGGCCATCACCCGCACCGCCTCCAGCATGGACCCGCTGTCGAGGCCATGACGTGAGGCATTGCGATCACCTTCCCAACTAGGGACGAGGACGATCCGCGCACAGTGACCCCACTACTGTCGGGGGCGATCTGATGGCGATGCGTTCGCTCACGCGATGGGACCCTGGTCGCTGCGTCTCAGGTGCGCCTCGGCCCGGCTGCCGTCGCGGCACTCGCGGCCGCGACCCGCTAACCGTGCGTCGTGAAGCCACTCGATCGGTCGGGCAGCCAGGGCGTCATCCGCGCGAACGACCCGGCTGAGCTGGTTGCCGCGTTCCGGCGGGTCGCCCGGATCCTCGGTTGCGACCGGACTCCCGCCACCGCCGCCACGCCCACGCCGGCTCCAGCGCGGGACGTCCCCGGGATCCTCGTCGAGGACTTCATTCCCGGTGTCGAGGTGGCGGTCGAAGGCCTGCTCCGCGCCGGTGAGCTCGAGGTCCTCGCGGTCTTCGACAAGCCCGACCCGCTCGACGGACCGTTCTTCGAGGAGACCCTGTTCGTGACCCCGTCGCGGCTCGCTCCGAACCGCCGACGCGAGGTCGAGGCGGCCGTCGCCCGGGCCACCCGCGCGCTCGGCCCGCGCGAAGGCCCGATCCACGCCGAGGTCCGCCTGAACGACGAGGGGGCATGGATCCTCGAGGTCGCGGCGCGGTCGATCGGCGGGCTGTGCGCGCGGACCCTTCGATTCGGCGCCGGCGTCAGGCTGGAGAGCTTATCCTTCGCCACGCCGCCGGCCTCGAGCTGCCTTCCCACCACCGCGAGCGGTCCGCATCGGGCGTCCTCATGCTCCCGATCGGGCACGTCGGCGCTGTTGACCAAGGTCGCGCGAACTCGGCATCGGCACGGAGCCGGTGTTTCAGTAGTGTCCCTCTGCGCTCTGATAGTGATCGCCACCCAGAGCGCCGGGCCCGCGGTATGGCGACCCGGACTGCTCGCGGAGGCTTGCCGCCGTTTCGGTCTGGCGCTGGGGCGGCAGCTCGGGTAGCTGGTGGTGCGTCTCTGGCTGCCCGCCACTCACATCCCGCAGTGGCGGCCCATACAGGAGCCGCGTTTCGGCCGGCACGAACGGTGCCGTGCTGCCATCGGGCGTCAGGATGCCACTAGCCCCGGTCATGGCACCCCCCGAGGCGGTGACCGACGAGATCATCTGGCTGGGCCCCAATGGCCCGCTCACCGGATGGGGAGTGGGCCCTACGTCACCTGAGCCGGGTCGGATGGTAGAGGGCCGAGACGTCAAGCGCGCAGCAGCTCCCCAGCTGCGTCTCCGGAGCGTCGCCGGCCGCGCGGCGATGAATCCCGGTTGTGCGTGCATACGGCTAGGGGAGGTAGGGTACCCATCAGCGACCCGCTCGCGCAGCAGCCTCGGTCCCTTCCACACCGGTCGGTTCGTCCGACCCAAGCCCGCTCTCGGCGACGTCCTCCCAGAAGTCGACGGCCGCTCGCTCGTAGAGCAGGCCCATGGGCAAGGTCTCTCCGCGCCAGTGCTCGACCGTGCGCTGCCCACGGGTCGAGATGCCGGGTCGCCGCTCGAGGCGCGCATCTTCCTCGTAGGCCAACAGCTTGGCCCGATGGATGGCGAGTTGCTGGGCTGCCAGGCGGCGGCGCGCGGTGGCTGGCGCCAGATCGGCGAAGAAGAGCTGCAGCAGGCCCAGGTCGCGCAGTTCCGTGGGCTCAGCGTGCGGCTGGTCGAGCCACGCCCCGAGGGCGTGCAGCCCGGCCTCGGTGATCGTGAACACGCGACGATGTCGACCGTCGTGCTCACGGGTCTCGGTGACCAGCCCCAGGCCGGCCAGCCGCGCCGGCTCGCTGTACAGGAGCGTGTGCGGGAAGGACCAGAAGTTGCCGAGGGTGGCGCCGACGTGGCGCTTCAGCTCGTACGGCGTCGACGGCCCCTCGCGCGCGAGCAAGCC
>JBOGXT010000604.1:0-1573 GCA_050694635.1 Thermoleophilaceae bacterium | reverse complement strand
CCTCACGCTCCCGCCGCGGCGCGTGCGGCTGGGCCGCCTCCACCCCATCTCGCGGACGATCCGCGAGATCACCCGCGTCCTCGCGACCATGGGCTTCGAGGCGGTCGAGGGCCCCGAGGTGGAGTGGGACTACTACAACTTCGAGGCGCTCAACATCCCGGCCGGCCACCCCGCGCGCGACAAGTTCAGCACGCTCTGGGTCTCGAGCCCCTACGGCGACGACGTGGATCGGCCGATGCTGCTGCGCACCCACAACTCGCCCATGCAGATCCGGGTGATGGAGCGGCGGCAGCCGCCGATCCGCGTCTGCGTCCCCGGCCGGTGCTTCCGCTACGAGGCCACGGACGCGACGCACGAGAGCGTGTTCTTCCAGTACGAGGGGCTCGCGATCGACGACCGCCTCACGATGGCGGACCTCAAGGGCGTGCTGTACTCCTTCGCCAGCCAGCTCTTCGGCGGGCGCCGCAAGGTGCGCTTCCGCCCCGACTACTTCCCGTTCACCGAGCCGTCGGCGGAGATCGCCTTCGACTGCTTCGTGTGCCAGGGCGCTGACCCGGCGTGCCGCACCTGCGGCGGCTCGGGCTGGATCGAGGCGGCCGGCTGCGGCATGGTGCATCCCGAGGCGCTGCGCCGCGTCGGCTACGACCCGGAGCGCTGCCAGGGGTTCGCGTTCGGCGGCGGCGTCGAGCGCCTCGCGATGCTGCTGACCGGCACGCCGGACATCCGGCTCTTCCACCAGAACGACCTTCGCTACCTGGAGAGCGTCTGATGCGGATCCGCATGCCGGTGTCGTGGCTGCGCGAGTACGTGGAGGTGCCGGCCGCGGCCGACGACCTGGCGCGCGCGCTCCACCTCTCGGGCACCGAGGTCGACCACGTCGAACGGGCGGGTGAGGCCTGGGAGCGGATCTGGGTCGGGCGCGTCAGCGACCTGGCGAAGCACCCGAACGCCGACCGCCTGACCCTCGCGACGGTCGAGTACGGCGAGGGCCGCTCGCGCACCGTCGTCACCGGCGCGGGCAACCTCGCCGTCGGGGCGGTCGTCGCCTACGCCGAGGCCGGCGCCAGGCTGCGCGAGGGACAGGGCGACGGGACGCTCACGCTCGAGCCGCAGAAGATCAGGGGCGTCCGCAGCGAGGGGATGGTCTGCTCCGCGCGCGAGCTCGGCCTCGGCGAGGACCACGAGGGCATCCTGCTGCTCGATCCGGCGCTGCCGGTCGGCGCCCGCCTGGCGGACGCTCTGGGCGAGGCGGTGCTCCACCTCGAGCTGCAGCCGAACCGCCCGGACTGCCTCGGCGTCGTCGGCGTCGCGCGCGAGGTCGCCGCGCTCTACCGCGGCGAGCTGCGCGAGCCGGCGGTCGAGCGCCTCGTCTACGGCGCGCTCGGTGCCGATCGCCTGTCCGTGCGGATCGAGGACGCCGACGGCTGCGCCCGATTCGCCGCCGCGTACCTCGAGGGGGTGCGGGTCGGGCCGTCCCCGCCCTGGCTGCAGCGACGACTCGTCGCGGCCGGCATGCGCCCGATCGCCAACGTGGTCGACATCACGAACTACGTGATGCTCGAGATGGGCCACC
>JBOGXT010000603.1:0-4868 GCA_050694635.1 Thermoleophilaceae bacterium | reverse complement strand
AGCTCTATCCCAACCCGGACCCCGAGAACTCGGACGGCACCGTGGTGCTGTTCACCGAGAGCTTCAACACCGACGACGGGCTGGCGCACATCGTGCCGGCGCAGTGGCTGCCGCCCAAGGAGCTGCCGGACGACGAGTACCCGTTCGTGCTCAACACCGGGCGGCTGCTCGAGCACTGGCACACCGGCTCGATGACGCGGCGCTCCTTCGCGCTCGACACGATCGCGCCGCGGGCCGAGGTCTACCTGCACCCCGGCGACGCCGCGCGGCTCGGGATCGAGGACGGGCAGATGGCGCGCGTGAGCTCGCGGCGCGGGTCGATCGAGCTGCACGTGCGGGTGTCGCACCGCGAGGCGCCCGGCAACTGCTTCATCCCGTTCCACTTCCGCGAGGCGGCCGCGAACCTGCTGACGATCGACGAGATCGACCCGATGGGGAAGATCCCCGAGTTCAAGTTCTGCGCGGTGCGGGTCGAGCCCGCCCTCTGATGGCGGCGGTTCCCGGCGTCGAGGCTCGAGCCGGACGCTTCCCCGGCCCGAGCCTGATCCCGGCGCTCACCGCGATCCAGCGCCGCCACGGCTGGCTGCCGCGCGAGGAGCTCGTGTCGCTCTCGCAGGAGGTGCGGCGGCCCCTGTACGAGATCGAGGGGCTGATCTCGTTCTATCCGCACTTCCGGGCATCGCCGCCGTCGAAGGTGGCGCTGCACGTGTGCCACGACCTGTCGTGCTGGCTGAGCGGCTCCGACGAGCGGATCGCGGAGCTGCGCGAGCGCTACGGGGACGACGTGGAGGTGGAGCTGGTCGAGGTGTCGTGCCTGGGGCGGTGCGACACGGCGCCGGCGGTGGCCGTGGACGAGGAGCCGGCGCCGGTCGCCGACGTCCACCGCCTCATCGAAGCCGCGCGTGAGGGCTCGGTTCCCGAGACCTCGGCGCTTCGCATTCTCGACGAGCCGTGGCCAAACGACCCGTATGCGCCGGGCGAGGAGCGGTATCGCGTGCTACGGGGTGTGCTCGACGGGTCCATCGCCGCTGCCGACGTCGCCTCGACGCTCAAGGAATCCGCGCTCCGAGGGATGGGCGGGGCGGGCTTCCCCACCGGCACGAAGTGGGAGCTCGTGGCCGCGCAGGAGGCGACTCCCAAGTACGCCATCTGCAACGCCGACGAGTCCGAGCCCGGCACCTTCAAAGACCGGCAGATCATGGCCGAGCAGCCGCACCTGGTGCTGGAGGGGCTGCTGCTCGGGATGGCGGTGTGCGGGGCGTCGGAGGGGTGGGTCTTCATACGCCACGAGTACGGGCCCGAGGAGCGGGTGATGCGCGAGGAGATCGAGGCCCTGCGCCCGCTCCTGGAGGGCACCGGCTTGCGGGTGGAGGTGTTCGTGTCGCCCGGTGGCTACATCCTCGGCGAGGAGTCCGCCCTGATCGAGTGCATGGAGGGCCACCGCGGGGAGCCGCGCAACAAGCCGCCGTTCCCCGGCGTGTACGGACTCTGGGGCAAGCCGACGCTGATGAACTCGGTCGAGACGTTCGCCCACGTGCCGGTGATCGTCGAGCGCGGGGCGGAGTGGTGGCGGTCGCAGGGCCTGAACGAATCGACCGGCCTGAAGTTCTTCGCGGTGTCGGGGGAGGTGGAGCGGCCGGGCGTCTACTGCGTGCCGATGGGGTCGACGGGGCGCGACCTGCTCGAGCTGGCGGGCGGCGTCCGCGGCGGCCGGGAGGTCGCCGGGATCCAGCCCGGCGGCGCGTCGTCGAACTTCCTGGGCCCCGAGGGCCTGGACGTGCCGCTGGACTTCGAGCCGCTCGCCGAGGCGGGCTCGATGCTGGGCTCGGGAGCGCTGGTGGTGATCGCCGAGGGGACCGACCTTCTGGCCGCGGCGACGAACGTGCTGCGGTTCTTCCGCAACGAGTCGTGCGGGAAGTGCGTGCCGTGCCGGATGGGATCGCACAAGGCCCACGAGATCCTGGTGGAGCTGCTGGAGTCGGGAGGCGGCGCCGACGATGTGGACGACCGCATCGTGCAGCTCGAGGAGACGATGCGGATGACGTCGATCTGCGGGCTGGGCCAGGTGGCGCTGGGCCCGGTGATCAGCGTGCTGGGAATGAAGCGCGGAGCAACCGAGGCACGACCACACCCCCGGACCGAGCAGGCGCCCGAGGAGGAGGGCGGCGACCCACAGGATCCCGAGGGCGGCGCTTTTCCTTGACCTCCCCGCGGGAGCAGCGCGAGTTCTTCGCCGTCCGGACCGTCGGCGAGGCGCTCGCCGGCTTCCGGCCCGCCCGGCGAACGGGCAGCGAGAGCGTGGCCCTGGACGCGGCCCTTGGCCGGGTTCCCGCCGAGCCGGTGCGGGCGCCGCACCCCTTGCCCGGCTTCGCGCGCGCCACGGTCGACGGCTTCGCGGTGCGGGCGGCCGACACGTACGGAGTATCCGAGGGGCAGCCGGGCTACCTCGACCTCGCCGGGGAGGCGCGGATGGGACGCCCGCCGGACACGGCGCTGCGGCCGGGCGCGGCGATCGCGATAGCCACGGGCGCCCCGCTGCCGCCCGGCGCGGATGCCGTCGTGAAGGTGGAGCACACCCAGTCGACCCTTCCCGGGCTGATCGAGGTTGTGCGCCACGCCACGCCGGGCGAGGGAATGGTCCGCGCGGACGAGGACGCGGCGGCGGACGCCGAGCTGGCCCGCCCGGGCCGGCCCCTGCGAGCCGCCGACCTCGGGATGCTCGCCGCGGCCGGGGTCACCGAGGTACTCGTTTACGCCCGGCCGCGCGTGGCGATCGTCTCCACCGGCGACGAGCTCGTCCCACCCGCGACGCCCCGGCTCGAGATCGGCCAGGTACGGGACGCCACGGCACCGGCCCTGGCCGCGCTCGTCCGCGAGGCTGGAGGCGAGCCCCTCTTCGCCGGCATCGTGCCCGACGACCGCGACACGCTCGAGAGGACGCTTCGCCGAGCCCTGTCCGATGGCAAGCCGCCCGCCGAAGCGTCCGGCGACGCCGAGAGCGGGGCGGCCCGCGGCTGCGACCTCCTCGTCGTTTCCGCCGGTTCCTCCGTGGGCGCACGGGACGAGACGGCGGCCGCGATCGCGTCGCTCGGCGAGCCGGGCATCTGGTGCCACGGGCTCGCTCTGCGGCCGGGCAAGCCCACCCTGCTCGCCGACTGCGGCGGTGTTCCGGTGATCGGGCTGCCCGGCAATCCGCGCTCGGCCCTTGTCGTCTTCCGCCTGGTGGGCATGCCGCTCGTCCGGCTCGTCGGCGGGTGCAGAGAGCCACCGCCCGAGCCCTCCGTCCGCGCACGCCTCGCCCGTGACCTCCCCTCCGCGGCCGGCCGCCTCGACGTCGTGCAGGTCTCGCTCCGAGAAGCCGTCGCAACGCCGCTCTTCGGCTCCTCCGCTCTCCTCTCGATCTTGACGCACGCGGACGGCTACCTGATCGTCCCGGAGGCAGCGACGGGGCTCCCAGCCGGCGCCGAGGTCGAGGTGACCCTGTACGCATAGGCTCGTCCGACTCGAAGATGACCCTGACTCAGCTCTTTCGGAAGGTCGTTATGGGGGCTGCCACGGCGACGCTGGACATCGCCGGCGCCGCGCTGCTGCCCGGGGCGTGGCCGATCCTGCGGGGAGCTCTTGGACCGGTCCTCGAGCGCCTCCGCGAGACGCTCGGTGGCGAGGATCCGACCGCGTCGACGGAGGCCGCGGAACGGGCGGCGGACGAGTTCGAGCGGGACGCCCGTCTGCAGGAGCTTCTACGCGGTGGGCTTCTCGATGCGCTCGACCCCATCGTGAAGAGCCAGGACCGAATCGAGCACGACGTTCAGGCCCTGTGCGTGATGGTCATGGAGAACACCAAAGCTCTGGATCGGATTGCCGACGACGTGGGCGATATCCGTGAGCGACTTGTGCAGGGCGTGGAGCTCAGCGAGCCCGCCGAAGGGCGGCTTGCCAATGCGGTGGCCGAGCGATTGGTCGTGATGCAACAAGTCGGCACCTTCGCCGCACAGGAGCTTCAGATCGGGTCGGACCGTCCAGGGAAACCTGAGCCTTGGCTCGAACGCCAGCAGCTGATGACCCGCGCGTATGAGGCCCAGCTTACGGCCATCGATGAGCTTCGGGCGGGGCAGCCGTCCAGCGCCATGGAACGCTTGGGCCGGGCCCGGATCGTGTTGAGCCGAGCGCTCGCGGAGACGCCGACGGACCCGCAGGTCAGGCTCCTGAACGGATATGTGCTCAAGACGTTGGCCCAGGTCTCTGGGGAGACAGGCGACCCGGCGGCGGCCGCCGACTACCTGACGCGGGCGGAGCGGATCTTCAAGCTCGTCGTCGCGGACCTGCCCGCGGACGAGCACTCCGTCACCGAGCTCGCAGGCGCGATCAATGGGCTCGGGAACGTCCTCCACGAGCGGCATCAGTACGAGCAGGCGATCGAGTGCTACTGGCAGGCCACGGAGCTGGCCCCGACGTACGCCTACGCCTGGCACGACCTCTACGCCGCCTGCGATGCGCTGGCGCGACAGGGCGACATACGGATCGAGGAGCTCGAGCGCAGCTACACGCAGCTGAGGGCCGTTGCGGCCGGCTATCCGAAGCTCGAGCCGCACTACCTCGATCAGCTGGGGGCACAGCTGGAGGCGTGGAAACGTCGAGCGGCGACGAGAGCCGGCTAGGTCCGCCGGCGCCCACGGCCTCAGACGACCATGGCGCGCGCCACCCCGTTCATCCACGACGTCCCGGCGGCCGAGGCATTCGCGGCGTGGATCGATGCATGTCGCGACGCGGGATGTCCCGAGCGGGTCGAGGTGGTGCGGGTTGCGCTTGCCGAGGCCGGCGGCCGCGTGACGGCCGAGCCGGTGTGGGCGCGGCGCTCGTCGCCGCCC
>JBOGXT010000602.1:0-3056 GCA_050694635.1 Thermoleophilaceae bacterium | reverse complement strand
GCACTGGACGATCCGAGAGGACGGCTCGGTCGAGCTGCCCCAATGACCTACCGGGAGGTCGAGGACTGGATCCGGCGCTACGAGCGCGCCTGGCGCTCGCCCGGGACCGAGATGCTCAGGGAGCTCTTCAGCGAGGAGGCCACCTACCTCCTCTCGCCCTACCAGGACCCGCTGGTCGGCCTGGAGGAGCTCGGCGCCATGTGGGAGCGCGAGGGGAGGGACCCGACGAGGTGTTCGAGATGACGAGTGAGGTCTTCGCCGTGGACGGCGACCGCGCCGGCGACCCCGTCCGGCCCGAGTTCCGAGACATCTGGCTGCTGCGCTTCGAGGAGGGCCGCTGCGCGCACTACGAGGAGTGGGCCTACTGGCCGGACCGGCCGAACACGGCGCGCTCCCAGAGCGGGTCGACTACTCCGCGGGCGTCAGCTCCATGACCGGGATGCGCCGGTGGGAGGCCCGCTGGCGGTACTGCGTCCACCCGGGATAGATCTCGATCCCGCGGGCATAGTGCCGCTCGCGCTCGTCGCCCTCGAGCTCACGCGCCATCACCTCCCGGGTCACGCCCTCGAAGGCGATGACCGCCCGGGGGTTGGCGCGGAGGTTGTGGTACCAGGCGGGGTTGCGGTACTGCCCGTAGTTGGACGCGATGACCACGAGGCGATCGCCCTCCGGGAGCGCGACGAGTGGCAGCGTGTGCAGGCGGCCGCTCTCGGCGCCGGTCGTCGTGAGCATGACGATGGGCAGCCCGGCGACCCAGGAGACGAAGGTGGCCCGGCCACGCGTGAGCCGATACACGAGCCGGTCGATGTGGTGCAGCGTGCGGGCGTAGAACCAGGAGATCGGAGGCCAGGACGCCGTGCCCCGAACGACCCGCCGGACAGGATTGGCCTGCCGGTACTCGTACATGCCAGGGCGATCCAACCACATCGCCGGACCGGGGGCGAACGTCCGTCCGACCCGCCTCCTACGTTGTGGACTCGGAGAGCTTTCGAGAGGACAGAAACCGCATGGACAAGGAGCAGCAGAAGGCCGCTCAAGCGCGCGAGTCGGCGCTGAAGAACGCGCTCGGCCAGATCGAGCGCGCGTTCGGCCAGGGGTCGATCATGAAGATGGGGGACGAGGCCGCTGCGGTACGCGTCGCGGCGATCCCCACGGGCGCGCTCTCACTCGACCTCGCCCTCGGGGTGGGCGGCCTGCCGCGCGGTCGCATCGTCGAGGTGTTCGGCCCGGAGTCGTCTGGCAAGACAACGCTGCTCTACCACGTGCTGGCCAACGCCCAGAAGATGGGCGGCATCTGCGCCTTCATCGACGCAGAGCATGCGATGGATCCGGCCTACGCGAAGCGCATCGGCGTGGACATCGACGAGCTGCTGGTCTCCCAGCCCGACCACGGCGAGCAGGCGCTGGAGATCGCCGACCTGCTGATCCGCTCGGGCGCCGTCGACATCGTGGCGATCGACTCGGTGGCCGCCCTGACCCCGAAGGCCGAGCTGGAAGGGGCGATGGGCGACCAGACGGTGGGCGTCCAGGCCCGCATGATGAGCCAGGCGATGCGAAAGCTGGCCGGAAACCTGAACCGGGCGAACACCCTCTGCCTCTTCACGAACCAGATCCGCGAGAAGGTGGGGGTGATGTTTGGTTCGCCGGAGACTCAGCCCGGCGGCCGGGCGCTCAAGTTCTACGCCTCGCAGCGGCTCGACATCCGCCGCATCGAGACCCTCAAGGAAGGCACCGAGGCGGTTGGGAACCGGGTGCGGGTGAAGGTGGTCAAGAACAAGGTGGCGGCTCCGTTCCGGCAGGCCGAGTTCGACATCGAGTACGGGACCGGCATCTCGAGCCAGGGCTGCATCCTCGACCTCGGGATCGAGCACGGGATCGTCCAGAAGTCCGGCTCGTTCTTCTCCTACGGCGACGAGCGGATGGGCCAGGGCCGCAACAACGTGAAGGGCTACCTGCGCGAGCACCCCGAGGTCGCGGGCGAGATCGAGCGCAAGATCTACGAGACGCTGGGGGTGGAGCCGGCAGCGGCGCCGCTGGCGGCTGTCCCACCGGCGGAGGTGCCGGACGGCGCGGCCGAGGCCGACGGCGAGGCCGGTGCACCGGAGGAGCGGGCCGCCTGAGGACCGGGGGCGACCGATGAGGCGGCCGGGCGCAGGCGATCAAGATCTTTCCGGTCGTCGTGGCGATCCCGAGCGCGAGCGTGAGAGGGCGATCCAGTTGGGCTACCGGGCTGTGGGCTACCGCGACCGCACCGTCGCCGAGCTCCGCACGTTCCTCGAGCGCAAGCGGGTCGAGCCTGACGCGATCGCGGACGCGGTCGAGGAGCTGACCGCCGCCGGGCTCCTCGACGACGCCCGCTACGCCCGCCGCTTCGCCGAGGACAAGCGCGAGCTGGACCGCTGGGGCTCCGAGCGGATCGCCCGCGACCTGCACCGCCGCGGTATCGCGCCCGACCTGATCGAACGGGCGGTGTCCGACCGCGGGCGCGAGGCCGAGCTGGCCACCGCCATGCTGCTGCTCGAACAGCGCGTGCCGCCGCCCCGCGACGACCTCGAGCGCGACCGCGCCTGGCGCCTCCTCATCCGCCGCGGCTATGAGGGCGAGGTCGCCTACGAGGCCGTCCGCCGCCACGAGCGCGGGGAGGGCGGCGAGCGCCGGGCCGCCTGAAGGGCGTTGACGCCGCGCGGCCCGCCCACAATGGCGCGCCCTGCGGGTTGTCACGAGCCCGGCGCCGGGTTAACCTCCTGTGAAGCGGCCGCTTGGCCGCTCTGAGACTGAAACCCCAGCAAATCGACTTCTTTTTTGCGGATGAAAGCACCTGAGCGAAGTGGAGGGAGTGCTCGGGAGGGTCCCTAGAGCTGCACCTGCGCGCGCCGGCCCGGCGCGCGTTCCGCATTAGGGGGGTCGGACGGCGCGCCCGCGCCGGGAGGAGACACCCAAAATGGAGATCGTGTTGGCGGCGCTGGTAGCGGCAGCGGTCGCCGTCGCCGTGGCGCTGCTTCTGCAGCGACCTCGCGCCGCGCCGACCGCCGCCGGGCCGCTCGCCGCACCCGAGC
>JBOGXT010000601.1:0-4108 GCA_050694635.1 Thermoleophilaceae bacterium | reverse complement strand
GTGCTCAGCGGCGGCCTGGCGATCGACGCGCGCACGCGCAAGGCCTTCGCGCCGCTGGCCGTGGCCGAGCTGTGGGACCCGGCGACGAACGCCTGGGCCCCGCTGCCCGACCCGCCGAGCGAGCGCGCCTACGGCGTGCTCGTCGCGACCGAGCGCGGCGCCTTCCGCGTCAGCGGCTCGGGCGACGGCGAGCGCGCGTTCCGCTCGATCGAGCGGCTCCTCCTCGACTGACCCCCGCGGCGTCGGCCGCTACAGGCTCTCCGGGGCCCAGCGACTGCGCGATCTCCCATGCGGTGCGGCCGAGCCGGGGTGGCCGTGTGCAGGACCGAGCGCACCTCGGGCCAGAGGAGTGGCGGAGCCGCGAGGTGCTCATCCCCCAGTGACGCGACCCAGTCAGGCTCCGGCTTTCCCGTCCAGGTCTTTCCCCTCGGCAGCGAGCGCGGCGGCCCCGGCTCGAGGGCCTCGAGGTCCCGCTCCTCGATCACGTGCTGGGTCCCGGTCTCGCGCGCGCAGGCGCCCCGAGCGGATCCAGCGACGCACCGTCTCCGGGTTGCGCCGGACGCGACGGGCGGCGGGGCAAACTGCGTTTACCTACGCCGAATTCGCTCAATGAAGGCCGCATCGATCTGCACTCGCTCGTCCGCCATCCGCCGCAAGTCGTTGTGGGGGTTGTGACCATGGAACAGGCGCAACAGGATTCCCTCTGCCTTTGCAGCCTCGACAGCCGGAAGGAAGTCGCTATCGCCTGCGACAAGGATGGCGTCGGTGATCTGGCCCTTTGCTGCCAGCCGTGTCAGGTCGACCCCAAGAAGAATGTCGACCCGCTTCTGCTCAAAGCGTCGTCGCCCCGTCTCGGCATCAACCCCCGGTACTCCAGCTTGCCTAGACGAACCTCGTAACGAGGGATGCTCTGCAGGGCGTAGTGGAACCGATCGAACTTGGCCTTCCGCTCCCGCTCTTCTTCGGTCGGCGTAGCCGACTGATACGGCGGACAGTGGTAGTAGTAGGTCCGTAGTAGCTCCAGCGAGGCAGCCATCTCGGTGGAGAGCCGTTCGTAGTCGATCCGAACGCCTCCAAATTCGTCGCGGAGCGTGAAGTCGAGGTAGGCGCCATCGATGAAGATCGCGGTTCGAGGCACGGTTCGATTGTCCTCCTGCTCGGCCGCCGCGAAAACAACAAAAAGGCGCGGCCTCTCGGCCACGCCTCATGCAATTCTGGCGTCCCCAAACGGGAACGCCAGGGACTATGCACCCACAGAATCTGACCTCAGAGAGGGCTGACTTGTCAAGGACTACGACGAGCCGGTAGTGGGGCAATTTCACGAGGCGGCAGGTTTCGCGGGCATCTGGACCCTGAGCGTTGGCGTACTGCGGGTCGTCCAGCAGCCCCGCGATCTCCTCGACCGACCAGCGGTAGCGGCTCACCCCGGCGGCCTGGGCAGGGGTCCCTCCCTTGAGCGAGCCGTGCGGGCGGGCGAAGTTGTAGTGCAGGAAATGGAGCGCAACCGCCGCCTCGTGGTTGTCGAGCTTCTTTGAGTGGCCGTTCGTCAGGCGCGTGAAGCGCCGCATCCCCATCCACATCGTCAGGTTTTGCCGCTCCACGCGGGAGGTCGAAATGTCGGACCTCTTCGGGTTCCCTGTGATCTTGTGCGCTGGCAGCTCATAAGTGGGCCACAACAAAAGGGTCTCGCGCGCCAAAGGGTCTCGCGCGCCGTGGACGTAAGCCGAAGTGGGGAGATGGCGGGATGGGTCAGCGGGGTTACAGAACGATTCGCATGCCCGTGAAGGGCGCGCAAGTCGCCGTTTACACGCGTCCTCGTGCCGCAGACGCGCTACAGGAGATCGTCGCCAAGGCGACCCTCTATGAAGGGGTCCGGCTCACACAAGTCTTGGAGGCGGTCTATCTGCAAGGCAAGAAGGACGGTGCGAAGGAAGTCTTCGACCGGATCGAGGACGTTCGGCGGGCGATCCCACACAACAGACCCGGGCGGCCACTGTCGAAGCGACGGTAGCCGGGCGGGGGCTCAAATTGCCCAGCACCGAGCCTGGCACGGTGAGTACTGTGAGTAGGGGTATATGGGCCTACACCACTGCTGTCAGCCAGTCCGCGCGCGCGGCCGCACCGGTCGGCGCGGCCAAGCGGGCGAGCAGGCACCGCGCGCGCAGGCTGCCGACCCTCCAGGCGGCTCTGAAGAAGCGGCCGGGCAGGCGCGTGGACCGGTAATATCCGCCGAGTACGGCGCGTTATCCCTGACGCGCAGGCCTTCACCCGGACCGCGCAAATTGAGGAGGGGCTCCCCATGCTCGCCGATCTTTCGAGGCGCGTCGCCGCTGGCGCGGCCGCGCTCGCGCTCGTCCTCGCGCTCGTCCCGGCCCAGCCCGCGGCGGCGGCCCACGGCGTGATCTCCGGCACCGTGACCGACGCGGTGAGCGGCGCGGTGCTCGAGGGCGTCTGCGTGACGCTCGGCCCGCCGATCCGCTGCTGGACGCACACCAACGCCAGCGGCTTCTACCAGATCGTCCTCGAAGGCGCGAACGACGGCGGAAAGTGGGAGCTGTACTTCCTGAAGACCGGCTACCTGCAGGCCCACTCCGGCATCTTCGTCGTCAATGGCCCGTACACCCACAACCAGGCGATGACGCCCACCGGCGCGCCGACCGGCTGCGCCCCTGGCAGCACGGCCACGCCGGTGAGCACGAACTTCCTGCCCAACATCACCAAGACCCTGGGCGGGGCGAGCGGCTTCCAGACCCCGTTCATCACCCAGAACACCGGGACGCTCGGGACGACTCTGGAGATCTCCTGGTTCAAGTTCAGCGACGGGACCTGCGTCAAGCGCATCAACGTCCCGGGCCTCGCGCCGGGCACGTCCTTCGCGCACATCCCGAACAACGACGCCGATCTTCCCGGGGACAGCCAGTTCTCCGTCGTCATCAAGAGCTTCAACTCGACGATCGTCTCCGTCGTGAACCAGCACCAGGGCTCCGGCAGCCGCGCCGAGGCCGCCTCCTACGTCGGCTTCTCGACCGGCGCCACGACGGTCTCGCTGCCGAACATCGTGCGGCGCTTCTTCGGCTACGTGAGCCCGTTCATCATGCAGAACCTCGGCGCCAACACCACCACCGCGGTCGCGACGTTCCGGCCGTTCGACGGCGGCCCGGCGGTCACCGCGTCGCGCTCGATCACGGCCGGCCGCTCGCAGTTCATCGACCCCAACTCCGAGCCGGGCCTCGTGGACGGCAAGCAGTACGCGGTGACGGTCAGCGCCAGCGAGCCGCTCGGCGTCGTCGTGAACACGCACAACGACGCGCCCACCGTGGCCGCGCCGGTCTTTTACAGCGCCAACGGCGTCAGCGGCGGCTCGGGCACCATCTACGGCCCGTACGCGGCCAAGAACGCGAACAACTCGGGGCGGACCGGCACGGTCGCGACGATCGTGGTGCAGAACGTCGGCGGCGCCGCGGTCACGCCGACGCTGCGCTTCACGCCGCTCGCGATGAACACGACGCAGACCTTCAGCGGCCCCTCGGTCGCGCCGGGCAGCGCCTGGGCCTTCGACCCGCGCTTCGAGAACGGCGTCGCGGGGGCCGCGCTCTGCGGCGGGGCCGCGACCGCGTCGTGCCTCGGCGACGGCGAGTACGCGTTCGTCGCCACCGCGACCGGCAGCATCGCCGCCGCGGTCAACGTCATCAGCCCGGCCACGGCGATGGGCTACGCCGCCTCGGCCGCCCCGTCGGCCAAGGTCCACCTGCCGAACGTCACGCGCACGCTCGGCGGGGCCGCCGGCTGGAGCACGCCAATCCTGCTGCAAGGCGTCACCGCCACCGGCGCGACGCTCAAGTGGTTCCGCTTCAGCGACGGCTCGCTCACCACGACCCAGACGGTCGGCGGCATCGCGAGCACCGCGGTGCGCATCGACCCGCGGGACGTGGGCGGCCTCAGCGAGGACACCCAGTACGCCGTCGTGATCGAGGGGAGTGGCGGCAC
The DNA here is from genome assembly GCA_050694635.1 of Thermoleophilaceae bacterium. Classification (GTDB taxonomy): domain Bacteria; phylum Actinomycetota; class Thermoleophilia; order Solirubrobacterales; family Thermoleophilaceae; genus JACVRW01. The sequence goes on along the minus strand of JBOGXT010000601.1, from coordinate 121 downwards.
GGTGAACGCGATCGTCATCGAGCTCGCCGACGGCGGCGACAACGCCATGATCTACGAGGGGTTCCCGGCGCCGTAGGCATACATCGTGCGGCGGCCTCACGCCGGTGAGGCCGTCCCGGAT
>JBOGXT010000600.1:0-4242 GCA_050694635.1 Thermoleophilaceae bacterium | reverse complement strand
CGCGCGTTGTGCGCGTGCTCGATGGCGGCGGCTACATCGGCCGGCGGGCCTCGTCGAAGCCCTCGAGCGCCAGGCGCCGGGCGAGCGGGCCGCCGACATGCGGGTCGGCGAGATCCGGGCGGTCGGGAAGCTCGAGCGCGCGCTTGAAGCCCTGCCAGCGCAGCGAGTCGGCCCACAGCACCCGCAGGCCGTGCCGCTTGTCGGTCGTCGCGTCCTGAAACAGCGGCACGTCCATGCCGCCGGGCGGGATCTCGCCGTCGATCCGCTCGACGTTGGCGAGCATCTCGCCGGGTAGCTCCTCCTGCGCGGGGTATTGGCGCGCGAGCTGCACCGCGAGGTCCTCGATCACGCTGCGGATGTGCGCCAGCGCCTCGTCGGGGGTGGCGCACAGCGTCTCGAGGCCGTCGGTGTCGATCACGAGGAGCTCGCGTCCCGGCGGCGTGAACCGCGGTCCGGGGAGCTGCGCGCCGGCGAGCGGGACGGGGACCCGGTCGCCGCCGGGCTCGTACTGGTCCGGGGTGAGCCCGGGCGCCCATTCGAGCACCGTGCCCGCCGGGCCCGCGATCGCGCGGGCGGAGTGCTCGGCGGCCGCCATCGAATCGAAGAACGCCTCGGCGTGGCAGACCACGCTTCCGCTGAGATCGCCGCGCGCGACGACGAACCATCCGTGATTGTGAGCGCGCCGCATCGCGTCCGCGGCGAGCCGTCTCGCGTCGGCGTCCCGCTCGAGCACGTCGAGTGCCTCGTCGCCGACGATCGCCGAGACGATCGTGACTCCTGGCGCGCTGACCGGAAGCTCGAGCACGGCGCATCCCTCGCGCTCAGCTGCTGCAGGCAATGTCATGGCCGCGGATGATGCACGTCGCCCGTTCACGCAGCCTGGTCGGTCACTCGCTGCCAGCCGTAGTCGAGGCCCGCGACAGCCGAGCGCCCGGCGTACTCAACGCGCGATACAGCCGGCGTGGCCCACTCGTGGCGCTGCACGAGCACCTTGCGCCAGGCGGGATCGCAGCAGCGTTCCCGCGCGGTGTCGTCGAGCCAGACGTGCCGGCCCGAGCGGCAGCGCAGGTGAGCGTCGGGGCGGTCAGGCGCCATGGCGCTCGGCGAACGTCGCCAGCTCGTCGGAGACGCGCCGCGCCTCGCCGGGGTTGAGCACTGCGCAGGTCGCGTCGCCCGCCTTGGGCAGGATCGTGAGCGCCGCGACGCCGGCGGCCGCGGTGATGTCGATCGCCGTCGGCCTGGCGTCGGGGCTGCTGGTGGTGAGGATGATCATCCGGTGCCTCCTTGGGGTGAGGGTGAGCATGGCGGCCTTCCCCCGAGGCCGCCACGCGCAGGCCTCACCCCTGCGGGATGGTCGGTCCCTGGCCGTTGCGGCCAGGGCGTTCGGAAACCGGCGTTGTCCGCGAGCGCGCTCCGGGCCGGCCGCCGTTTGTTGCGAGCGCGCGCTGGGCCGTGCGTCGGGCTGCCGGGTACTGACTAGGTACTGATGACTTGCGAACTACGGTTTTTAGCCATATAGTTCGTCCTCAGTACGGCACTGATTCCGGAACGACGACGAAAGGCACGTCATGCGCAATTACTGGGTGTTCAACATCGGCACGTCGGAGTGGGCGCCGCCGGAGGACTGGCTAGCCGCCTGGCGCCACCACACGCAGGAGATGTGGTTCCCGCCCAACAAACGCCCCTCCGGCGTGCGCGTCGGCGACCGCGCAGTCATGCACGGCTCGGGCGACCGAGGCTTCTTCGCTGTCATGGAGGTGAGCTCCGAGAGTCCGGAGCCCAACGTCGAGGGCGACGAGCAAGAGCGCCGCCGCTGGCCGTGGGTCTTGCGCTACCGACTGCTGGTGGCCATCCGCGCCGATCAGCACGCTCCGTCGCTGCAGGACGTTGGGTGGGGCAACCCCAAGAGTCTGCGCCGCAACCCGCACGTGAGCATCGACCAGGACATGTATGAGCGCATCGCGAGCGCGATCCTCGAGGGCGCCGCCGAGGCTGTGGCGGCGTAGTAGTGGGCCGGCACAGTACGCGGCCAACAGGCGTTGTACGCATGCTCGCCTCGCCCGGGCCGCTCCGCTGTGAAGCTGATCGCTTTGTGGCCGGCTTGTGATGGCGCTATCTGGCCGGATCAGGTGGCGCCGATGACGAGCGTCTCGCGGGCGGCTTCGACGACTTCGCGGGTGACGGTGGTGAGCTGGTTGATCTCGAGGATCCGTTGGATCTGCGCGAAGAGGCGGTGGACGAGCCGGAAGTTGCCGCCGGTGATGCGCGCGACGGCGGCGACTGCTTCGGTGTCGGTGAAGTCCTCGGCGGACAGGGTGAGGCCGAGGCGCTGCCAGTGGTGGGCGAGCACGAAGCGCAGTTCGTCGCTGCTGAGCGGCCGGTAGTTGTGGGCGAAGCCGATGCGGCTGTAGAGCTGCGGGTAGCGCGCCAGGCGCTTCTCGAGCCCGGGCATGCCGATCAGGATCAGGCCGAAGGAGCTGCGGTCGAAGATGTCGCGCAGCTGCTCGAGGGCGGTCGTCTTGAGGCGGTCGGCCTCGTCGACGATGAGCAGCTCAACGTGCCATGCGGCGTCGGCGAAGACCACGTGCTGGCTGCCCGGTTCGAGGTGGTGGTCGACGATCGCGTTGAAGCGCTGGCACAGCAGCGGCACTCGTTGCTCGAGCTGGCGCGCGGTGACGGTGACCGTCGGCGTCCAGAGCACGCTGCGCGCCTCGGCGAGGACGTCGGGACCCGGTCGCGGCTCGGGATCGTCTTCGAAGGGGTCTGGGACGCCGTAGGCGTAGCAGACGCGGAGCCACGGCGCGATCGTGTCCCAGTGGCTGTAGCGGCGGGCGGACAGCGTCTTGCCGACGCCGGGCGGGCCGTAGCAGACGCCGATGTAGCGCTCGCGGCGGCAGGCGTCGGCGAACTCGATGAAGCGCCTGTGCTCCTTGGTGACCAGGAAGTCGCGCGCCTGCCGGCCGTCGGGCGGCGCGTCGATGAGGTCGTCGAGTGGGTGCAGCACGACGGTCATTCCTCTCGGTAGCGCCGCAGCGGGCTGGCGGCCTGTTGCTCGGCGGCCGGTTCGGCCGTGCGGTGCGTGAAGCTTGCGTCGACGGCCGGGACAAGGTCGTCGGCGAGGCTGCGGCGTTCGCGCAGCTGCCCGCGTAGCGCGCGGCGGCGGGCGGTGCGGGCGGCTTGTAGGTCGCGCAGGCTGATCGTCTGGCCGGCCAGCTCGGGGCTGATCGCACGGCACAGGAAGCGGCCGCCGTGGTAGACGCGGATTTCGGCGAGGTCGCGAGGGTCGTAGCGGATCGTGACCGCTTCGCCGACGTAGGCGGCGAGCGTGAGGTCGAGGTAGCGCAGGCCCTGGAAGCGGATCCCGTCGCGGTGCACGGTGCGGGCCTTCGCCACGGTGAGCAGCAGCAGGTCGAGCTGCTCGAAAGTGTCGGGCAGGCGCGGGATCCAGCCGCCGGCGGCCCAGCGCTCGATCGGCGGCTGGCGCGTCTCGGAATGTGTCCGCGGGTGGTAGGTGGCGGTGATAAAGCGGGCGACGGCGGCGTCGAGGTCGCTGAGCGCTAGCCGCGGCGGCTCGACGGGGCCGTTGGCGCGGTTGGGGGCGAGGTAGCCCGGCAGGGTGGGCAGCAGCTCGGTCGTGACGGTGCCGAAGAAGCGCTCGATCTTGCCGCGCCCTTGGGGCACGCCGGGCGTCGAGAAGATGAGCTGCAGATGCAGGTCGGCGGCGACCTGTTCGAGGTGGCGGCTGGTGAAGTCCGATCCGTGGTCGGTGTAGAGCAGCTCTGGGATGCCGCAGACGGGCCAGGCTGGATCGTCGTTGCGCCAGATCGCGTGGCGCAGCGCGAGCGCCGTCTGCAGCGTCGACGGGGCGTCGAGGTAGACGGCGTAGCCGGGGACGGCGCGGCTGAAGTCGTCGAGGATCACGGTCAGCCACGGGCGCGCCGGCCGGCCCGCCGGGTCAAGGACCAACAGGTCGAGCTGCGTGTGATCGGCCTGCCAGATCGCGTTGGGTGCGCTGGCTTCGCGGCGCAGCGCCAGCTCGAAGGCGTCTCGGTACGCAGCCGGCCCTTGATGGGCGAGCGCGACCAGGCCGCGATCGAGCGCGGCGATGATCGCGCGCGTCGTCGCGTAGCTCGGCGCGCTCCAGCCGCGCTCGGCCGCCAAGCCGCTGACCTGCCGGTGGACATGCGCGATCGATGGTCGCGGGCGTCGCAACGCCAGCCCCTCGATCAGCTCGACCAGCTC
>JBOGXT010000599.1:0-3517 GCA_050694635.1 Thermoleophilaceae bacterium | reverse complement strand
CTCGCGCACCGCGCCGGCGTCGCCCGCCGTGAGGTAGACCGCGTCGACTTCGGCCAGCTCGAGCCAGGGCAGAGGGTCGTCTCCGACGGGGCCGAGGCGCTCCCCGATCACGGTGATGGTGCGCTCGCCCGCCCGGTCCACGTGCACGAAGGCGCGGCGCTGCGGCTCGGGGCGGAAGTCGGCCTCGACACGCAGGCCGAGCCGCTCCAGCTCTCGCTTCGAGCGGTGCCCGAGCTCGTCGTCGCCCAGCGCGGTGTAGAGGGTGGCGGCGCCGGCGAGCCTGCACAGCTGGACCGCCGCGACGGCCCCTCCCCCGCCCGGCACCTCCCACGATTCCGTGACGTGCACGATCTCGCCCGGGGCCGGGACGTGGTCGACCCGCCCGAACTCGATCCACTCGACATGTCCGACGACCGCTGCGCGCATCCGAATCGAGGGGAAAGAGCGCTTCAGTTCTCGACGAAGTACGGGCCCGTCCCCTGGCCGTGGGAGAACCAGCGGCTCGTGACGGTCTTCTTGCGCGTATAGAACTCGACCGCGTCGGGGCCGTGGGCGTGCAGGTCGCCCAGGAAGGAGTCCTTCCAGCCCGAGAACGGGAAGAAGGCGACCGGGGCGGCCACGCCGATGTTCACGCCGACCATCCCCGCCTCGACCTCGTGCCGGAAGCGCCTGACCGAGGCGCCGTTCTCGGTGAAGATCGACACCCCGTTGCCGAACCGCGAACCGCCGACGATCTCGATCGCGTCGTCGAGGCTCGCGGCCCGGATCACCGACAGCACGGGCCCGAAGATCTCCTCGCGCGCGGCCTCCGCGTCGGGCCGCACCTCGTCGAGCACCGTGGCCCCGAGGAAGCTTCCGCCGCCTTGGACGCCCGGGTCGCGGCCGTCGACCGCCAGCAGCGCCCCGTCCGCCACGGCCCGCTCGATCGCCGCCACGATGCGCTCCCGCGCCTGCTCGGACACGACCGGGCCGAGCTCCGTCTGCTCGTCGATCCCGTCGCCGACGCGCAGTCCGGCGGCCGCCTCGCCCAGCGGGCCCAACAGGCGATCGTGGGCGTCGCCGACCGTGACCACGACCGAGCCGGCCATGCAGCGCTGGCCCGCCGCCCCGAAGGCCGACCCCACGATCCCCGCGACGGTCTTGTCGATCACCGCGTCGGGCATCACCACCATGTGGTTCTTGGCGCCGCCCAGGGCCTGCACCCGCTTGCCGGCCTTCGCCGCCCGCTCGTACACGAGCCGCGCCACCGGCGCGGAGCCGACGAACGAGACGGCGTCGATCCCCGGGTGGTCGAGGATCCCCTCCACCACCTCGCGGCCGCCGTTGACCAGGTTCACCACCCCCGGCGGCAGCTCGAGCGAGTCGAGCACCTCGAACGCGAGCTGCTGGGTCAGCGGCACCTGCTCCGACGGCTTCAGCACGAACGTGTTGCCGCAGCCGATCGCGAACGGCAGGAACCAGAACGGCACCATCGCCGGGAAGTTGAACGGCACGATCGCCGCGCACACTCCGACGGGCTGGCGCACGAACTCCGCGTCCACGTTGCGCGAGACGTCCTCCAGGATGCGGCCCTGCATCGTGGTCGGCACCGCGCAGGCGCACTCGACCATCTCGATCATGCGCGCCACCTCGGCGCGGGCGTCGGCGATCGTCTTGCCCATCTCGGTCGTGACCGAGCGGGCCAGGTCCTCGCGCCGCGCGTCGAGCGCCTCGCGCAGGGCAAAGAGGCGCCGGCCCCGCTCGATCACGCTGACGCTGCGCCACACCGGCAGTGCCTCCCGCGCCGCGCGCACGGCCGCGTCCAGGTCGGACGCGCTCGAGAGCGGCACCCGGGCCAGCGTCTCGCCCGTGGCCGGGTTCGTGACCGGCAGCTCCTCGGACGACGACGACGGCGTCCAGCGGCCGCCCACGTAGTTGTCCAGCAGGCGGGTTGTGGTCGGCGTGGTGGTCATGGCGCGAGGGTCCATTCGTGGTCGGGGTCGTTGGCGATGGCCCACGCCCGCACGGGGCCGGCCATCACGTTCAGGTAATACACCGCATAGCCGGGCGGCGCGGACACGGTGTGGTAGCCGCGCGGCACGAGCACCACGTCGCGGTCGCGCACCACGAGCGTCTCGTCGAGCTCGCCGTCGCCTGTGTAGACGCGCTGGAGCGCGAAGCCCTGCGCGGGCGAGATGCGGTGGTAGTAGGTCTCCTCGAGGAAGCTCTCCTCGGGCATCGCGTCGCGGTCGTGCTTGTGCGGCGGGTAGCTGGACCAGTGGCCAGGCGGGGTGAGGACCTCGCACACCAGCAGCGAGTCGGCGGCCTCGTCCCCCATCAGGATCGGCGTGACGGTCCGCTCCTGCGCGCCGTGGCCGCGCACCTCCACCTCGGTCTCGGCGCCGGGTAGCACGCGCGGCTCGGCTCCGCCCTGCGCCGGGGCTGTGCAAAGTGCAACCTCGCAGCTACCGGTGACCTCAAATTCGGTTCCAGGCGGCAGATAGGCAGCGTCCGGTCGCCCCACGAAGGGACTCGTTCGCCCTCCCAGGCCCTTCCACTCACCGTGACCCGAGCGCACGTTGCACGTCCCCTCCACGACGACGAGGCACACCTCTCGATCGACCGTGTGACGGGCCTGCGGCCGGCCTGCGAGCCGCAGGACCTCGAAGCCCACGTAGCTCCACCCGGCGGACTCCGGCGTGACGGGTGGCTGGACCAGCAGCGAGCTCACGGCGCCTTCAGATACTGACGCTGGGCCTCGCGCGCGCGCTCGTACTCGCCGCGGGCCGAGCGCACACCGGGGTCCTCCGACACCTCCGCCACCGGCACGTCCCACCAGCCCTCGTAGCTGGGCACGCCCTCGTAGCGGTCGACCTCGATGTGGATCACCACCGGGCCGCTCGCGCCGCGCGCCGTCTCGAGCGCCGCCCGCAGCTCGTCGATCGAGCCGGTCCGGATCAGCCGCGCCCCCAGGCTCTCCGCGTTCGCGGCGAGATCGATCGGCAGTGGCTCGGCGAGGGGAGCGTCGTCGAGCAGCTGACGTCCGTCGCGCGACCGGTACTGGGTGCCGAAGCCGGCCGAGCCGAGCGAGCGCGACAGCGCGCCGATCGACGCGTAGCCGTGGTTGTCCACCAGCACGACGACGATCCCGATCCCCTCGGCAACCGCGGTGGCGAGCTCTCCGGGCAGCATCAGGTAGGAGCCGTCGCCGACCATGGCGAACACCTCGCGCTCGGGGGCGGCCAGCTTCACGCCCATGGCGCCCGGGATCTCGTAGCCCATGCAGGAGTAGCCGTACTCGACGTGGTAGCTCTTCGGGTCGCGCGCCCGCCAGAGCTTGTGCAGGTCGCCCGGCATCGAGCCGGCGGCGCAGACCACCACGCCGTCGCTGCCCGCGGCGTCGTTGACCGCGCCGATCACCTCGGCCTGCGACGGAAGCGGCTGCTGATCGGCATCGCTCCGGTCCGGGCCGAGCCCGGCCCCTCGCGCACGGCGCGCCCGCGTGAGCCGCTCGACCTCGGCGGCCCAAGCCGCGGAG
>JBOGXT010000598.1:0-7282 GCA_050694635.1 Thermoleophilaceae bacterium | reverse complement strand
CTCGGGAACGGCGCGGAGGAGGGCTCGTTCGCGGTCGGCGCCGCCGCCCGCTTCGCCCTGCCGGCGGCCGTGATCGCCGGCTGCGAGCAGGTCCTCGTGAGCGGAGGACCGCTGCTGGTGCTGATCGCCGGGGGCGAGGGCGCCGCCGCGGCGGCCGGTGTCCTTTTCGCGGCGACGCTCCTCCTGCGCGCGCCCGTCTTCGTCTTCCAGGGCATCGCGGCCTCGCTGCTGCCCAACCTCACGACCTTCCAGGCCCGCGGCGACCACGCGCGCCTGCACCGCGCCACGGCACTGGTCGCGCTGGCCCTGGCCTGCTTCGCCGGCCTGCTGGCCCTCGGGGCGCTGGCCGCCGGGCCCTGGGCGATGGATCTCCTCTACGGCGCCGGCTTCGACGCCACCCGCGCCGACCTCGCCCTGCTGGCGGTCGGCATCGGCGGGTTCCTCGCGGCGGGGACCTTCTGCCAGGCGCTGCTCGCGCGAGGCCAGGGAGGCCGCGCCGCGGCGCTCTGGAGCACGGCCGCGGCGACGTTCGTCGTGCTCGAGCTCAGCCTCGACGGGTCGGAGTTTCACCGCGTGAGCGTGGCCTTCGCCGTGGCCAGCACCTTGATCGGCGTCCTGCTCATGGCCGCCGTCTGGAGGCAGCGCGCATGACTCCCGCGGTGACCAGCCTCGCCGCCCGAGTGGCCACCCGGCCCATCCTCCTGCACGTCGTAGGGGCGCGTCCGAACTTCGTGAAGATGGCGCCGGTCGTCGAGGCGATCGAGCGCGACGGGTCGTTCGACCAGTTCGTCGTGCACACCGGACAGCACTACGACGCGCGCATGTCCGAGGACGTGCTGGCCGACCTCGACTTTCCCGCCCCCGACCGCTTCCTCGGGGTGGGCTCCGGGTCGCACGGTGAGCAGACGGCCAAGGTGCTTGCCGGCTTCGAGCAGATCCTGTTCGAGGTCCAGCCGCGCGCGGTCGTGGTGGCCGGCGACGTGAACTCGACGCTCGCCTGTGCTCTCGCCGCCTCCAAGCTGGGCATCCCGGTCGTTCACGTGGAGGCCGGCTTGCGCTCCGGCGACTGGAGCATGCCCGAGGAGATCAACCGGGTGCTTACCGACCGGCTCTCCGAAGTGCTCCTCACCCACAGCCCCGAGGCCCTCGACAACCTCATCGCCGAGGGCATCGACCCCGAGCGGGTGCACTACGTCGGAAACACGATGATCGACTCGCTCCGGCGCTGCGAGAAGCGCGCCCGGGCGCGCGCGGCGTTCGCCGACTTCGGGCTGCGGGCGCAGGAGTACGTGCTCGTGACCTTCCACCGTCCGGGCAACGTCGACCACCCGCTGAGGCTCGACCAGATCGTGATCGCGCTGATCGCGCTCGCCGCGCACTGCCCGGTGGTCTTCCCGGTGCACCCCCGTACCAGAGCCCGGCTCAAGGGCAACGACAGCCTGAAGGCGCTGGAGGCGGCGGGTGTGCGCTGCATCGAGCCGGTCGGGTACCTCGACTTCCTCTCGCTGCAGGCGGGCGCGGGCGCGATCGTGACCGACTCCGGGGGGATCCAGGAGGAGGCCTCCGCCCTGGGCGTGAGCTGCTTTACGTTCCGGCCGAACACGGAGCGGCCCGTGACCCTCACGCACGGCACCAACACCCTGCTCGGAGACGACCCGATGCAGATCGCCCACGTGCGGCCGTCGTCGTGGGATCCCACTCCGTGCGCGATCCCCCTCTGGGACGGCCACGCCGCCGTGCGGGTGGCGGAGGTGCTGCTCGAGCGCTACGGCGCCGAGCGCGCCGTGGAGGCGCGCGCATGAGGCCCGGCACCGGCCCGCTGATGCTCGTCTGCTCGTCCGGCGGCCACCTGCTTCAGATGCTCGAGCTGCGCGAGGCCTGGGACCCGTTCGACCGGGTCTGGGTGACCTTCGACAAGTCCGACGCGCGCTCGCTGCTGGGCGGCGAGCGGGTCGTGCATGCGCACGGCCCCACCAACCGCAGCGTGCCCAACCTGCTGCGCAACCTCCGGCTGGCGGAGCGCGTGCTGCGCGCCGAGCGGCCGTCGGCCATCCTGACCACCGGCGCGGGCGTGGCGGTGCCCTTCGCCTGGCTCGGCCGGGCGCACGGCATCCCGACGGTCTACGTGGAGAGCCTCACGCGCATCGACGGGCTCTCGCTGAGCGCTCGCATGATCGCCCCCGTGGCCACCCGCCTCTACGCGCAGTGGCCCGAGCTGGCCGAGTCGCCCGCCGGCCGCATCCGCTACGCGGGCAACCTCTTCGCGGACTGATGATCCTCTTCACCGTGGGCACGAACGAGCAGCCCTTCGACCGCCTGGTGCGCGCGGCGGCCACGCTCGGCGGCCACGAGCGGCTCCTCGTGCAGCACGGCTCGTCCAGGCTTCCGCACGGGCGCGGAGACTGGGTGGACTTCCTGCCCTTCGACGTGCTGGCCGCGCGGGCGAGCGAGGCGCGCGTGGTCGTCTGCCACGCCGGCGTCGGCTCGATCATGCTGGCGCGGCGCTGCGGGCACAGGCCGATCGTCGTGCCGCGCCGCCGGCATCTGGGCGAGGCGGTCGACGACCACCAGCTCGTCCTCGCTCGGCGGCTGGCGCAGTCCGGGCTGGTCACGCTCGTGGAGGACGAGTCGGAGTTGGGCGCCGCCGTGCGCGCCCCGGCCGAGGCCGCCGCGGAGACGACCGCGGCGCTGCTGCGGGGCGCCGCGCAGCTGAACGCGGAAGTGCGCGCGGTGCTGGCCGGCCTGGGCGCCGCGCCCTTCAGCGGACGCGCAGCCTGAGCCTCTTCGGCGCCGATCTGAGCCCGTCGCTGCTCACCGCGACGACGGTAATGCGGTAGCGGCCGCGCCGCAGCCGCCGCGCGCGGAACCTGAGCGTGGCGCGCTCGTTCACCGACCGCCGGACCAGGCGTGCCCTGCGAGGCTTGCGACCCTTGCGAAGCCGCTCCAGCCGAACGCTCACCCGCGAGGGCGCGGATACCGCGACGCGGAGCTTCGCGACCCTCGGACAGGAGCGCCTGCGTCGCTTGCAGATCACGCGCGCGCCCAGCCGGGCCCTGCGGATCTTCGGCGCGCGGGCGCCCGGAGCGCCCGGCGCGAAGGGCAGGGGGCCGCCGGGCGGCTTCGCGCCGTACTCGTGGGCGCCGGCGTCGGGACGGGCGTCGCGGAGTAGTCCGTCGCGGTCCAGGACCGGGTGGTCGGCCGGGTCGGCGGCGTCGATGGCCGGTGAGCCGGGCTTGAGGTGGAAGTCGTTCGTGGCCGGGTTGACCCAGACGAACGGGGCCGTGAGCGGCGCGCTCGAGGACGCAGGGGAGACGCCCTTGTCGGTCCCGCTGCACTTCTTGCCGACGTTGTAGCGGAACGTCATGCCCTGGATGCAGGTCCAGTCGCCGACGTTGCCAACCCAGCGTGACCCGTCGGTCGCCGTCTTGTCCCCGATCCCCGCCGTGATCTCGAACGTGTTGTTGCGCACCACCCAGCCCGAGATCGTGCCCCAGCCCTGCGATTGCGGACCGGTATGACCGACGACGAGGCTGTAGTAGTGCCAGGTCCCGTCGTCCTTGTACGTGTGCCCGAACACGTTGTTCTCCAGCGTCACGTTCCCGTAGGCCGGCGGCAGCGGAGTCCACCAGTCGCCATACGTGAAGAACAGATCCATCGTCGCGCAGTTCTGGAACGTGCTGTTGCGGACCGTCATGCCTGGGACGCCGATCGCGTAGACGCACTCGTTGTGGACCGAGGAGTTCGTCACGAGGACGTCGTGAAACACCACGTTGTCGAACGTGAAGTTGTCGCCCGCGACGAGCGCGCCCTTCTCGTCGGTGACGTTTCCGATGCGGCCGTTCTTGAAGGTCACGTTGGCGGCGCCGTGGTTCTCGAAAGCCGAGTCGACCGCGAAGTTTGGGTCGACGTCGACCCCGTCGAAGGTCACGTTGTCGGCGTAGTTGTCGATCGTCCGGACCTTTGTGCCAGGCGCCGCGCGGACGGTCACGGGCTTGGACCCCGTGGGGATCTCCTGCGGCCCGTACGTCCCGGGCGCCAGCTCGATCACGTCGCCCTGACCGCTCTGGGCGTAAGCGCTCGCCAGGCTGCCGCCCGGGGCCACGTGTCGTGTCGCGGCCACGGCGCTCGGCGCGGCGGCGAGCAGTCCTGCGAGGACGGCGGAGAGCACCAGCGCGCGAAGGCGCACGGACTCGAGCGGCGTGACGGCAAGGAAGGGCATTGCTCCTCCTGACTAGCTCGGCACGTGGGCACGTTTTCTGCAGGCCCCTCGGCAGAAGGGTCCCCCCTGCAGCAAGCGCCGACAGGCTAGCGAAGGGGACGGATGATTGCGACGCTCAGGACTCGACCGCCGCCGCGGGCGCGACCAGGGGCGCCGTCCCACCGGCCCGGCGCCGGAGAATGCCGCGCAGCTCCTGAGTCAGCTCGGGCACGCGCCAAGCGCACAAGGCGACGTAGGACAGGACGCCGACCCCGGTGCAGAGAATGAGCCGGACGGTGGCTTCGAGGCCGGCGTCCACGAGCGCCAGGCGAAGGCCCAGCACGATGGCGCACATGCCGAGCACCGCCTGGAAGACGCCGGCGATGCTGCGGAGGAACACCATCGGCGACACGCCGAGCGCGCGCGCCGCGAGCACGGTCTGCGCGGGCTCGATCAGAGTCGTCGAGGCGGCGTACATAGCGGCGACCCCGACGACGCCCCACTGCAGCCCGATCGAGAACGCGATCAGATGGCAGGTGGTGAGCACGAGCGAGAAGCGGAAGATCGTCCGCGCCCGGTCACGCGCCATGAGCACGTCCACGCAGAGGCTCTGAAGCGCCTGCACGATTCCGACCCACGCCAGGATCTGGACGACCGGGATGGCCGCCTCCCAGTGGTCTCCGAGCACCACGGGCACGAAGTCCGGGGCCACCACCACAAGGCCCGCTAGCGCCGGCACCGAGACGGCAGCGAGCAGGCGCACCACCCGTGCCCACGCCGCCGCGATGCGCTCCGGTTCGTCCTGGATGCGGCAAAAGGCGGGCGACATCACGCGCTGGAGCGGCCCGCCGATCTTGCTGGCCGGCTGGATCACGGCGTTGTAGGCGACCGCGTAGGCGCCCAGCGCTCCGGTTCCGAGGAAGCGGCCCACGAGAAAGCGATCGCCGTTGGTCTGCAGGTAATAGAGCAGCCGGTGCCCCAGCATGTAGATGCTGAAGCCCGAGAGGTCGCGCGCGCTGTGCCACGAGAAGGCGAGGCGCGGACGCCAGGGCGAGCGCCACCACACGAGCAGCGTCGTGACCGCCGTGCCGGCCAGGTACTGGGCGATGATCGCCCAGGCGCCGGCGCCGGTGGCGGCCAGCACCACACCGGTGACCCCGCCGACGAGCGCCCCCAGCATGGGCAGCATCTCCACGCGGCGCCAGTCCATCTCGCGCAGCATCAGCGACTGCTGTGGCGCACCGGCCGCGCTCACCAGGAAGCTGGCCGACAGCACGGCCAGGAGCGGCTGCGCGGACGGCTCGCCGTAGAGCGCCGCGATGGGTCCCGACAGCGCAAGTCCGATCAACGTGAATAGCAGGCCGCTGCCGATCGTGATCCAGAAGGCCGTGTTGCGGTCGGCGTCCGAAAGGGTCTTGCGCTGGATGAGCGCCGCGCCGAGCGCGAGGTCGGAGAAGACCAGCACCAGGCTCGCGAAGACGAGGGCGAGCGCGGCGAGGCCGTAGTCCTCCGGCGTGACGAGCCGGGCGATGGCGATCGCCACGACCGCGCGCGTGAGCTGGAGCCCGGCCTGCGACGCCCCCACCCAGACAAGGCCTCCGAGCACGCGTGAGCGCAGGTCCGGGAGGCCTGGACGTGAATCGGCCGACATCTGCTCGCAGCCTAAGCCGCAAAGAGGTATTTCCGGCCTGGACGGTTGGGTAGGCTCACCGCGCCCCGCCGGGTCTACGGTGACGCTCATGTGCGGCATCGCAGGCGCATTCCGGCTCGATGGCGCCGGCGTTCCGGCGCTGTCGGACCACGTCCTACGCGGGATGACCGACGTGATGGCGTACCGCGGTCCCGACGACGCCGGCTTCGTGTCCGGCGACGGCTGCTCGATCGGCGCCCGCCGGCTCTCGATCATCGACGTCGAGGGAGGCCACCAGCCCTTCGGGGACGAGCGCGGCCGGGTCTGGGCGGCCCAGAACGGCGAGATCTACAACCACGTCACGCTCCGCGAGGAGCTCGAGGCGCGCGGCCACGTGCTGCGCAGCCGCTGCGACACGGAGGTCCTCCCGCACCTCTACGAGGAGCACGGGCCCGCGCTCGCCGGGCGCCTGCGCGGCATGTTCGCCGTCGCGGCATGGGACAAGGCGGAGCGCCGCGGCGTCCTGATCCGCGATCGCCTGGGGATCAAGCCGCTCTACTACGCCTTCGCCGGCGACGTCGTCGTGTTCGGGTCGGAGCTGAAATGCGTCCTCGCGAGCGGCCTCGTGGGCGACGAGCTCGACCCCGAGGCCATCGCCGCCTACCTCATGCTCGGCTACGTCCCCGGCCCCATGACCCCGCTGCGCCAGGTGCGCAAGCTCGAGTCCGGCGAGCGCCTCGTCGTGGAGGACGGCCGCGCCCGGCTGGAGCGCTGGTGGAGCTATCCGGCCCCCGATCCCGACCCGGGCCCCCGCTCGGCGGAGGAGTGGGCCGAGATCGTGCTCGACAAGCTCGACGAGTCCGTGCGCCTGCGCCTGATGAGCGACGTGCCGCTGGGCGCGATGCTGAGCGGCGGGCTCGACTCGAGCCTGATCGTGGCCCTGATGGGACGCCACATGGACGAGCCCGTGAAGACCTTCTCGGTCGGCTTTGCCGGCGAGAGCTCCGAGCTGTCCGACGCACGGCGGGTCGCGGCCGCCTGCGGCGCGGAGCACCACGAGCTGGAGGTCGAGCTCGGCAGCCGGCCGGAGGACCTCGCGCGCCTCGTCTGGCACCTCGACGAGCCGCTCGCCGACCTGTCGTCGCTCGGATTCCTCCCGCTCTGCGAGCTGGCCCGCCGTCAGGTCACGGTCGCGCTGTCGGGCCAGGGCGCGGACGAGCTGTTCGGCGGCTACCGCAAGCACCGGGTCGCCTCCCTCGCCGAGTCGTGGGGCCGTGTCCCGGGGCCGCTGCGGGCGGTCGCCGCGGTCGGGCTGCGTCGCGGCCCCGGTCGGGCCGGCAGGCTCGTCGACTCGCTGCAGGCGCGCGATCCCGTCACTCGGCTCATCGCCTCCAGCGGCTTCGTCCACCCGGACCTGCGCGCTGACCTCTTCCGCGGCGCGCTCGCCGAGCACG
>JBOGXT010000597.1:0-13781 GCA_050694635.1 Thermoleophilaceae bacterium | reverse complement strand
CTGCTCAGCTGCTCGGGTTCGAACGGTCCGTATCTATCGCGGATGGCCAACAGGATGTCGGCAGCGAAGATGCCCCAGAGCGCGGCCGCCTGCTGGCGCTGGCGGCCCATGGCTAGGCGCAGCTTCTTGGCGTCGTCGTCGGCCCGGAAGATGGCAGCGGCTGACCCGGGTCCCACAACCGTCTGGGTGAAGAGGAACTGCAGGGGAAACTGCTGCATTTGCTGAAGAACGTCGGCTTCCATTTGCGCCGGACTTCGGCTTGGCGGCCGGTAGATGCCAAGCCGCGCAAGGGCGCTGTCTAGGTCGTCCTCTCCGACAACCGAGTCGATGACCTCTTCGATCTCCTTGCGAGGGAGCTTGATCTCTGCGGAGATCTGCTTGAGATCGAGGTCGTCGTGGGTTAGCTCGCCCAATTCCACCCGCAGCTGATCAGTCTCCTCCTTGAGGCCGTGGCGACGGGCTAGATCGAGAGCTCGTTCCAACCAGTGGGCTTTGAGGAAGCCTTCAGCCTGCTGAGCATGCAGACGCCAGCGGTTCACCTGGGCCCGGCGCACTTCCAGCTCGGCCTCCCCCGAGAGAAGCTGAGCCCGCAGTTCGTCGATGTTCTCAGCGACGTGAGGGTCGTTGCCGTAGGCGTCCTCGGCGCGATCGAGTAGCTCGCGTACCTCCGTGGTGTCCCGCTGATCGGAACGCATGAGGCTGTCAATCAGGTTCATGCTGATCCCGGGTCCGCCCTCATCGCTGGCGAGATCGGCCTCGATCAGCTTGCGGATCGCCTGCATCACCTGGCGCTCCCGCTCCGTGTCGCGGAGCTCCAGCGTCATCTCGTGAGCTCGGATGGCGCAGTGGTGGCGCGTCATCCAATTGATGCGGGCCAGACCCGAAACCGTGACGTACCCGTCGATGGCCGAGAGCGCGGCGGTATAGCGGTCTTGGACGCCGACCGTCCAGAGAAGGTCGCCAAGCCGGGAAGCCCACATGGGGTCATCCCCAAGCTGTCCCAGCCCTTCCCGCCAAGCCTCGACAGTGCCTTCCGGGAGGTCGTCGAGTGCCGGCGGGAAGCGCCAGTCGTCCGCGGCCATCATGGCGCCAAAATGGCCGCCGGCCCGGTCCCGGCGCTCGGAACCTTCCGGCAGCAGCGTGTAGCCGAGAGCGAAGACCCAGGGCCGGTAGGTTTCCTTGTGCCCTTCTTCCACGCTCTTGTTCAGGGCCGACTGCGCATCCCAGAAATCGGATGCCTCGGCAGTCACCGCCAGCAGCTGAGATCGGAGAGCCTCGTCTATAGGAGCGACAGTACCGGCCGCCCTGATATGGCATGCCGCCCGTCCGCTGATCGCTCGAGGGTGCGTTCGTGGCTCTCCGTGCGACGGAGCAGTCCGTAGTGAGCTATACCCAGGAGTTGTGGATCGGCGTGAAGGGAAGGGCGGCGTACCCTCCCGGTTGTTGAAGACCGAACGCCGGCGAGGGCCGGCAAGGAGGGCACGCCATGGGAGATGTTCGCAGGCTCGCGGTCGGGCGTGAGGAGATCGCGCTCACGCTCGACGATCTGGCGCGCGAGGGCGCGCGGCGGATGATCGCCGCGGCGCTCGAGGCGGAGGTCGAGGAGTACGTGTCGGGGCTCGTGGAGGAGCTCGACGAGCGCGGCCACCGGCTCGTGCGTCGCAACGGCCACGCCCAGCAGCGGCGGCTGACCGTCGGCTCGGGCACGGTCGCGCTGAGGGCCCCGCGGGTGGACGATCGCCGCAGCGATCCCGAGACGGGCGAGCGGGTCAGGTTCTCGTCGCGGATCCTGCCGCGCTACGCGCGCCGCTCGCCGAAGGTGTCGGACGTGTTGCCGGTGCTCTACCTGCGCGGGCTCTCGACCGGCGACTTCGAGCCGGCGCTCAGGGAGTTGCTCGGCGAGGACGCCTCCGGGCTCTCAGCGAGCTCGATCGGGCGCCTGACCGAGCAGTGGCGGGGCGAGTACGAGGCGTTCCGCACCCGCCGGCTCGACTTCACGCGCTACTGCTACCTGTTCGTCGACGGCGTGCACGTGACGGTCCGCCTGGGCGAGGACGACCGGCTCTGCCTGCTGGTCGTGATCGGCGTGCGCGAGGACGGCACCAAGGAGCTGCTCGCCGTCGAGGACGGCTACCGCGAGTCGACCGAGTCGTGGGCGTGCGTGCTGCGTGAGCTGAAGGCGCGCGGGATGAACGAGCCGCAGCTCGTCACCGGCGACGGCGCGCTCGGCGCCTGGGCGGCGCTGCGCGACGTCTACCCGCGGGCCCGCCACCAGCGTTGCTGGGTGCACAAGATCGCGAATGTGCTCGACGCCCTGCCGAAGCGCGTGCAGCCGAGGGCGAAGGGCATGCTGCACGAGATCATGGAGGCCCCCACCAGGACCGACGCCGGGCGGGCGCTCGAGGACTTCCGGCGCGAGTTCGGCGCCAAGTACCCGAAGGCGGTCGCGAAGCTCGACAAGGACCGCAGCGAGCTGTTCGCCTTCTACGACTTCCCCGCCGAGCACTGGCGCCACCTGCGGACCACGAATCCGATCGAGTCGGCGTTCGCCACGGTGAAGCTGCGCACCCGGGTGCAGAAGGGCGCCGGCTCGAAGGCCGCGGCGCTCGCGATGGCCTACAAGCTGCTCGACCAGGCGCAGCAGAGCTGGCGGGCGTTCAACGGCTCGGAGCTGGTGAAGGAGGTGCTCGACGGAGTCGAGTTTTACGACGGCGAGCGGGTCACGGACGACGAGGACACGACGACGGACGAGAGGGTCGCCGCCTGATGACCCGTCACGCCGTCATCCACAACATTTGACAATTGCTCGTCCGTAGTCGCTCGAACTGGCACTGCGGCTTTGCGCGACGAGCAGCACTCTCCGCGGCGGTCCGGGGGGGTGTCGGCCGCTCGCGCCTTCCATAGAACTCGGAGCGACGAGCGACACGTCTATCCCCGCTCCCGGCAATCGACAGCTGCTAGACCGCACACCGCGGCTGCACGCAGGTCGCTTGGGTCCCCATTTAGAGGGAGGGGGGCAGGCCCCCCTCCGGCCGCCCGCCGGCGGGTCGGGCGTCGGGCCGGCAAAGCCGGCCCTTGTGGCATCGCGATCGTTGGTGGGTCAGGCTGCGCCGATGGCGAGCGTGGCGAACATCAACGACGTGCTCGAGGGCCATGTGGCGCTCGAGGTCGAGTGTGTCGATCGGCTGTATCTCAACGCGTACGTGCCGAACCTGCAGGTGGGTGGCCAGGTGGTGCGCTTCTTGACGGGGCTTCTCGGTCACCCGATCCCTTCGCCGGCGCTGTTGTCGCGGATCGCAACCGCTTCCGCCGCGAGGTGCGCGCGTTCGCGGCCGAGCTCGGGATCCCTGTGTTGCGTGCCGGCTGCCCATAGCTGAACCGCGGATGCCCTCGCGCGAAGGTCAGCGCACCGCCGCCCCTCCAGCCGTCAGCGGAGCCGGTGGATCACTCCACCTGGGTGATCGACCAGCAGAAGCCGGCCAGCTCGCGGGCGACGGCGACGGTGATCAGCGTCGAGCGCTTGCCGCGCCGGCGCATGCGCGACCAGACGCGGTACAGTCGCCGCTGCGCCGACTAGGCGATCGCCACCGCTTTCGGGGGCTGGCCTTGCTGGCGGCGCTCGAGCTCGACGCCGACGCGGGGCTGGTTGCGGTAAATGCCATGCGGCCTCTACCAGCAGCCGCCGGGCATGGCGCGTGATCGAGCCGAGCCGGCGGCTCTCGCCGCTTGAGTGCTCGGAGGGGACCGAGGTAGCTCATCAGCTGACCCGCCCTCGCGAAGCGGGCGAAGTCGCCAATCTCGGCGCAGAGCCCAACCGCGGTCAGCGTGTCGACGCAGCGCAGCCGGTCGACCTCCTCCGCCCACGGTGCTGCCGGGACCGCCGCGGCGATCTGGCGCTCGAGCTCCTGCTTGCGATGCAGGAGCGCCTCGACGGCGCCCAGGTAGTCGATCAGCGTTGCCTGCGCGGCATCCTCACCCAGCTGCACCGTCGCCAACCAGGCGCGGTGGCGCTCGGTCCAGGCCCGGCCAGCGAAACGGACCTCGTGGCGCAGCAACAGCTTCGAGAGCCGGTGGCGGGCACGCATGAGATCGCCGCGGATGTCCTCGCGGGCACGGACCAGATCGCGCAACGCCTCCTCGGCCGGCCCCGGAACCCTGACCGGGTGGAGCTTGCCGGCGAATAGCAGGCGGACCAGGTGCTCGGCGTCGCGCCGGTCGGTCTTGACCCTCTCGGTCGCCCCGCGCGGGATCTTGCCCGGCGCCGCGACCACGCACTCGACCCCTGCGAGCTCGAGCGCCCGCGCCAGCCCATACCCGGTCGGCCCCGCCTCATAGCTGGCCCGCACCGGGTCCTCGAGCGAGCTCACGAGCTGCACCACCGGCTCGCTCTCACCGCCCAGTCGCTGGAAACGCAGCTCACCCCGTCTCCGCATCCAGGATCGCCGCGACCACCTTCGCGGCATGCACATCCAGGCCCACCAGGGTCCTAGCCTTCGCCATGTCGGCGCCCTCCTATGGAGTTGTGGCTTCCGCCGCGGCTGCATCCGCGGCGCGAAACTCACCCCACGCTTCGTGGCGGGGGTGCCGGCACACAACTACCCCTCAGGCCGGACGCTCAAGGGCCATACGGTCTAGCGCGGCCAGCCGAAGTGGCTCGCCGCCGGTTCCCCTTTGCTCCGTGGCGGTCTCTGGCGTTGCACGGGTGGGCGCCCGCGATCGCTTCGTTTCAGAGGACCCGCCAGGAAGGCTGGTGTTGGCGACCACGCTGGCCGAGTTCGAATCCCGTCGTTGAGTAGTCGGTGCGCTCTCTCACGTGGATCTGCGCCTGGACGTGGGTTCCCGCGGATGCAGCGCCTCCGGCTCGATCGAGCCAGAACTCAATAGGGCGCGCGACAGCGAGCGGACCCTGACCCAAGACGTGCGCTGTCGGCGTTGGCGGTTGGAGCGCCAAGGCCAACCATTAGACGCCCAGAGCTCGGGTCTCACGGTACCTTCGGGTAGTCAGAGCGTCTCAGCGGATGTTTCCGATATCAACTTGTTTGCTGGATCAGCAAACTACGGAAGTCAGGAAACGACAGGGCTGATAGGCTCTGTTTGCGATGGCAGCAAACAGCGTTCTAGAGGAAACGGCATTGATCGACCAAGCAGCCACTTGGTTGCGCGAACGTCTCCCCTCGAACTGGACCGTCGAACGATCCAATCGGGAGATCGTGACCCCGGGTTCGACAGCACCGCAGCGGATCGATGCCGCCATCGACGTGCGCGCACCGAATGGCACCTACACGACGTTCGCCGTCGAGGCGAAGCGGTCGTTCCTTCCGCGCGACGTAGAGCGGCTCCTCCCCCGCCTCACACGGTTGCTGAGGACTCTTGCCGGGAACGTTCCCGTCCTTGTCGTGGCTCCATGGCTCAGCGGACGGACGCAGGAGCTCCTGGAACGCGATGGCATCAACTTCCTTGATCTGACCGGCAACGCCCTCATCCGTCTGGACAACCCTGCTGTTTACGTTCGCGCGGACGGCGCTGCTCGCAACCCACAGCCGGAACCACGCAGCTCGCCGAGCGTGCGCGGTCCGAAGGCAGGGCGCCTGATTCGACTACTCGCCGATGTCCGTCCTCCCTATGGCGTTCGTGAGATTGCCAGCGCGGCTGACCTCACGCCCGGGTACGTCTCGCGACTGCTCGACACGCTCGACCGAGAAGCGCTGGTCGAGCGCTCTCCCAGAGGTGAGGTCGAGTCGGTCGACGTGGCGGGATTGCTGCGGAGGTGGGCAGAGTCGTACGACGTACTGAAGACCAATGAGGCTCGGCGCTTCATCGCCCCCGCTGGCGCGACGAGGGCGGTACAACGCCTGGTCACGGCATCGTTCGAGGGGCCCGTCGCGATCACAGGGTCATTCGCAGCCGTTCGCCTCGCGCCCGTCGCTGCGCCGGCACTACTCCTCGCGTACTCCGATGACATCGACGAAACCGCTGCGACACTTGATCTGCTCCCCGCAGACGAAGGCGCAAACGTCGTCCTGTTGCGCCCCTTTGACTGCGTTGTGTGGGATCGAGCGACCAGCGCTGACGGCCTAACGTACGTGTCCTTGTCCCAAGTTGTCGTCGATTGCCTCACGGGCACCGGCCGGATGCCAGCTGAAGGTGATGCCCTGCTGACCTGGATGACAGAGAACGAGCCGAGCTGGAGGCTGAACTCTCTCGATGAGGCGGATCGGCCCCGAGGTAAGGCGTGAGCGCCGTAGGTGATACCGCGCCGCGGCCTGAGATCGACCCGCGGTACGTAGAGGCGCGGCGTGTCCTCCTCGATGCTTTGGAGGCACTGGCCCCGCATGGCCGGGCATTCGTCGTCGCCGGCGCGCAGGCGGTGTATCTGCGGACCGGAGACGCCGACATTGCCGTCGCGCCGTACACGACGGACGGTGACCTCGCCCTCGATCCCGCGCTGCTTGGCGACGACCCGCAGCTCGAAGCCGCGATGAAGTCGGCAGGCTTCGATCTTTCCCTGGTTGACGGATACGTCGAGCCGGGCGTGTGGGTGACGAAGGCACGAAACGGCGGCGACGAGTTCCTGATTCCGGTCGACCTCATCGTTCCGGAAGGAGCCGCAAGGGGCGGAGGGCGGCGAGGTGCTCGGCTAGGTATCCACGGCAAGCGCGTCGCGCGCCGTGCCGTCGGTCTCGAAGCGGCCCTTGTCGACCACAGTCCCATGATCGTGGCTGCACTCAGTCCGGCGGACAGCCGGTCAATCGAGGTCGAGGTCGCCGGAAGCACCGCTCTGCTCATCGCCAAGGCCCACAAGCTGCACGATCGGATCGCGGCGAGCCGGACGGACCGGATCGATGACAAGGATGCGGCCGACGTCGTTCGTCTGATGCAGACGACATCGGCCACAGACGTCGGCACGATCTTCATCAAGCTTCGCGAGGACAAGATCGCTAGACGGCCGAGCATGAACGGCCTCACTTACCTCAACGACCTTTTCGGGCGGCGCGGACGACCCGGCATTGCCATGGCATCGCGCGCCTTGCGGATCGGGGTGCCGGAGGAGCGAGTCGAGGCGATCTGTACCGCTTACATGGCGCGACTGCTCGAGGTCGCACCAAGCGAGTGATGGCCGTCGGGGGCCGCTCTCTCCGTCGGCGAGGACAGCCTTCAACGCGTGTGGGAAGTAGCCGATATCGAGGGCACTTGGCTCCACGGGGCTGGAGGCAACCGGGCCAAGATGGACGGAGCACCACTATCGCAATGCGCGAGGCGCGACAGTCTCGCCAGCGCTCGTGAGACGTCTTCCGGTCGCGTCGAGCACCCCTTGGGTGGTCATGGCGCCTCCTCGAGTGGGGTGGTCGTCCGGGGCGATGATCAGCCTCTCCGCGTGTTTGCCCATCAGGATTTACTCGCCGAGCTCTCCGACCCCGACGGCCGTTCCGTCGTGCTGCTCGCGCGGATTTGGGAGGACAAGATCACCAAGGACCATCCGGAACTACGGGCGCACCTCGAGCACGTGCTCGCGACCGTGACCCAGCCCGACCATGCCGAGCCCGACCCGCGCGCAAGGAGGCGCCGCTACTACCGTCGCCGCGTGGGCCCGAGCCGGTGGCTGCTCGTGGTCGTAAGCTTTGAGCAGCAGCCAGGCCGGATCATCACCGCCGCGGCGACACGCAAGGACCCGAACCGATGGAAGCCGTAAACGTCACGATCGGACCGCTGGTCTTCGACCACGCCGACTACGACTCCGAAGGCGACGTGCTGTACCTCCACGTTGGCGCCCCCCAGGACGCTGAAGGAGAGGAGACCCCGGAGGGCCATGTCCTGCGCTTCGAGCCGGGCACCCAGCGCATCGTCGGCTTGACTGTCATCAACGCCCGCTGGCTGCTCGACCGCGACGGACATTTGACCGTCACGATCCCAGAGACGGTCCAAGCCAGCGCTGACGACCTCGCTCCTGCGCTCGCCGCGGCCTGACCCACCACAGCGCGGACGTTGGGTCGACGCTTCGGTGCCAAGCGCATCTCGCGGGTCGAGACCAGAGGTGCCAGAGACGTACATCAGGTCGATCACGAGCGGGTGCGCCGGACACGCTCCGAGCCACCGAACATCTCTTATGCAGGGATTTCATGGCCCTGGGGGCCCCGGGCGTGGACGCGGTTCCCGCCCAAACTTTCCCGCTCTGGGAGATTCCTCTGTAGCGTGACGCCATGCCCGAGCGGCCCGACGAGCGCGACAAGCTCCGGACCGTCCAGACGGTGGGCGCTCTCCTAGTCAAGGCCGCGGTCGTCTTCGTGACCGTCGTCGTCCTTCTTCAGATCTTCGGGGTGATCGACGGCTTCGACGAGGACCCGGCGACCCCTGAGGCGCACGTGCAGCGGCTTCCGGGTGAGCACCTCTATCTCGACGACGAGCGCGTGGACGCCTATCTCGGGCAGCTCAGGGGCGGGATCGCGCCCAGCGAGCGCCAGTCGGTGAGCGTGACCCGGAGCCGCAACGCCGAGCTCGCTCTCCAGCAGGTGGTGCAGGTGGGAGCGAAGGTGGAGGAGCAGCGCGTGGTGGAGCGGACGGTCTCCAGCCGGGCCGCCGATCGCTACTACCTGCTCGAGGCGGAGCTCATGACCCGCTTCGCCCACGCCGATCAGGTGGGGCTGCGCTTCCGGCGCGTCCGCGCGAACGCCCAGGGCTGCCGCGAGATCGCCAGCGGAAGAGCGATCAAGTCCGGTCAGATCATCCGCATCACCGGTGCCCATCTGCGGGTGCCCACCTACGCCCTCGCGCTCGCAAAGGTGGCCCACGCCGCCCAGTTCCTCGCGCCGCAGCAGGCCGACGCCGTGTCGCCCGAGGCGCTCTCGCGACTCGCTGAGCGAAACCAGGCCGGCCTGGAGCGCTTCGTGAACAGCTTCGGCGCGGATCCGCGGCTGCCGTTCCGGCTCGTGATCCGGCATCGCGAAATGACCTGCACGATCTTCCTCCCCGTGCGCTACTCGAAGCTGGTGGAGGCGCCCTCGCTCTTGACCGGCAAGATCACCGTGGTGGGAAAGGTCGTCCGCACGCTGGCGGGCGAGGGCAGGGAGTACTTCGACGTGGAGACCGCGGCGCGCTACGGGCGCGCGGTCCTCCGCGCCGATCCGGCGGTCCAGGACGTGCTGGGGCTGAGCGGCGACGCAACCCGTGCGGTGGTCAACGAATCGGCCCGGATAAGCTCACCGGCGCTGGTCGTGCTGCCCCTCGCGATCTACAAGTAGGCGGCCCTGGTGCTCGGGCTGGCCGTCGCCCTCGTGCCCGAGGACGTACCCGGCCTGACGATCCCCCGCGACGACCACGACATGAACACGATGCAGGGAGATGCACCGATGAATCCCCCCGAACGTCGTATCCCCCGACGCATGGCAGGCGGCCCGGGAAGGGCTGCTCGTCAAGGAGAAGGAGGCCACCCGGGCGAGGGACGCCCTGGCGGCCGAGCGCCGGCGGCTGCCGATGGTCCGCTTCGACGGCGACTACGTTTTCGACGGCCCGGACGGCCGGGCCGGCCTGCTCGACCTGTTCGACGGGCGCCGTCAGCTGATCGTCTACCACTACATGTTCCCGGCCGGCGGCGAGCCCTGCGACGGCTGTGCGATGTTTGTCGACAACATGGGCCACCGCGCCCACCTGCTCGCCCGCGACACGTCCCTCGCGCTGGTTTCGCGCGCGTCGCAGGACGAGATCCAGCCGTTCCGGCGGCGCATGGGCTGGAGCGCGCCGTGGTACTCGACGGTCGGCGAGGACTTCAACGCCGACTGCGGGATCGGGACGGGCTTCGGGCTGAGCGTGTTCCTGCGCGAGCGCGATGAGGTCCTCCGCACCTACTTCACGTCCGGGCGCGGCGTCGAGGCCCTCGGCAGCAACTGGACCTTCCTCGACCTCACGCCGCTGGGCCGACAGGAGGACTGGGAGGACACACCCCATGGCCGGCCACAGGCGCCGCGGTACGAGTGGTGGCGCTTCCACGACGAGTACTGAACCCCGGCTGGGACGGGCTCCAGCGGGCGATCGCCGGCGAGGTGGTCCTCCCCGTCGACCCGGCCGAGCCGCCCGCGGTCAACGTCTTCGGGGCGATGCTCGCCGGCGAGTCCGACACGGCGGAGCTGCTCGACGACCTGGTCGCCCGCGCCGGCGCCGTCCCCACGTCGGCGTCGACCGGGCACGCCAACTACCGGGACACGAAACGCCACCTCGCCGAGCGGGGCGGCGAGGACGACGGCGGGCACCCCTACACATGAAGTCCGAGTACTTCCGGCGCCCGCTGCCCGCCGAGGCGATCGCGGCGCTGGTGAAGCACCTGACGAGCGGCCGCGTCGCGGGACAGGCGCGCGAGCTCGACTTCAGCCCGTGGGGTGGCGCGTACAACCGCGTGCCCGCGGATGCCACCGCCTTCGTCCACCGCCACGAGCGCTTCCTGCTCAAGCACGGCGCCGTCGTCGATCCGGGCGTGGACCCGGCGCCCGCCCGGCGCTGGCTCGCCCAGTCGTGGGAGCTCGCGCAGCCCTGGAGCTCGGGGGGCGCCTACCCGAACTTCCCGGACCCCGACCTCGAGCACTGGGACGCCGCCTACTACGGCGACAACCGCGAGCGGCTGCTGCGCGTCAAGGCGAGCTACGACCCTGACGGCGTGTTCGGCCCGGCGACCTCCACGGGCACGTAGGCGAACTCGCCGACGTCGACGAGCCCGCCGTCGGTGAGCCGCAGCTCCGGGATCACCGACAAGGCGAGAAACGACAGCTGCATGAAGGGCTCCTCCAGCGCGACGCCCAGCTCCTCCTCCGCCGCGCGATTCAGCTCGCGGATCTGCGCCGCCACCTCGCCCGCCGGGCGGTCGCTCATCAGGCCGGCCAGCGGCAGCGGCACCTCCCCCACCACGCGGCCGTCAAGCACCGCCACCTGGCCGCCGCCGATCTCCGCCAGCCGCGCCACGGCGACGGCCATGTCCGTCGGTCCCCCCGGCGTCGTGGCCCCGACCGTCACGCAGTTGTGCGCGTCGTGGGCGACCGTGGAGGCCATCGCGCCGCGCCGCAGCCCGAAGCCACTTGCGTAGCCGAGCCCGATCCGCCCGCTCTCGCGGTGGCGCTCCACCACCGCGGCGTGCGCCAGGTCGTCGCCCGGCTCCCCGACCGTCAGCTCCCGGGCGAGCGTCGTCAGGCTGCGGCTCTCGACCCCCACCGCGCGCACGCGCGTGCCATCGGGGTGCATGAGGGCCAGCCGCTCGGCGGGCGGCGGCGTCCCGAGCCTGACCGTCCCGCGCATCAGCTCGGGAACGGGCGCGGACGGCACGGCCCCTGGCACGATCTCGCCGCCGTCGGCCACCAGCCTGCCCGCCTGCCACACCCGCGCCGGCCGCCAGCTCCCGAGATCGTCGAAGCAGAGGACGTCGGCCTGGTGGCCCGGCCCCAGGCTGCCGAGGTGATGGAAGCCGTGGTAGCGGGCCGGGTTCGTGCTGGCGAGCAGCAGCGCGTCGACCTCAGGCACCCCTGCCGCCACGGCCAGACGCGCGCAGTCGTTGACGTGGCCGAGCCGCAGCAGGGTGTCGGGCTCGCGGTCGTCGGTGCAGAAGGCCGCCAGCTCTGGGCCGTGCTCGACCACGTCCGGGATGAGCGCCTCGAGGTTCTGGCTCGCGGAGCCCTGGCGGATGAACAGCCACATGCCCTTCTGGCGCCGCTCGTGCGCGTCCTCGAGGCGGGTGGTCTCGTGGTCCGACTCGGCGCCGGCAGCCAGGTACGCGTCGAGCGCCCGTCCAGCGACACCCGGGCTGTGCCCGTCCACGCGGCGGTGGCCGGCGGCGGCGATGCGCGACAGCATCTCGGGGTCGCCGCCGATCACGCCGGGGAAGTTCATGACCTCGGCCACCCCGAGCGCGCCGTGGCGCTCGATCAGCTCGCGCACGTCTCCGGCGTCGAGGCTGGCCCCGGCGCTCTCGAACGGCGACGCCGGCACGCAGCTCGACGCGTACACGCCGAAGGTGAACGGAAGCGGCGCGGCGGCCTCGGCGAGCGCCGCGATGCCCGGCACGCCGAGCACGTTGGCGATCTCGTGCGGGTCGGCGGCGACTGCCGTGGTGCCGTGCGGCAACACGGTCCGCACGAACTCGTCGATCCACAGCTTCGTCGACTCGAGGTGCATATGGGCGTCGACGAACGCCGGCGTGAGCGCGCTCCCGGCCACGTCCACCCGCTGGTGCGCCTCGCGCTCGCCCCAGCCGGCGATGACGCCGTCGGCCAAGGCCAGCGCGGTGTCGACCCACTCCCTCGTGGCCGGGCTGAACACGCGCCCTCCGGTGATCAGCAGGTCGGCGGGCTCGTCGCCGCGGGCGACCGCGATCGCCCGCGGGGTGGCCTGCGGGCGCGCCATCTAGGCGCGCTCGACCGTGGCCTCGATCAGGCCGAACGGCTCGGTCGTGGCGTGGAACACCTCGCCGCGGTCCTCGACCCCGAAGCGGGAGACGTCGAACGGGAGGTGGTGGCGGTTGGGCAGCGTGATGTGGATGCGCTCGATCTCCGGGTGCGCCCCGATCACCGCCTCCCCCATCCGGTGAAGGGTGAACTGGACCGAGGGGCTGCGGTGGTCGGTGAAGGCCGTCAGCAGGCGATCGCGCACCTGGGTCCAGGAGGCCTCGAGGTCGCCGCCGGCGTCGGAGTACTCCCAGCGCGCCGCGACCGCCGTGGCGAGGATGCGGTCGGCGGTCTCCGGGAGGGTGGCGAAGCGGTCGCGGTCGAAGCCCTCGAAGGCCGACCCGGCCGAGCGGAGCACGAGCAGGTCCTCCACGCCGCCTGTGTGGCGGGTGCCGCCCGCGTCGCCGCTCAGCTCCTCGACCCGGGTGCCGCCGGCGCCGCGCTGCCACGCCTGCGGGTGCCCATCGCCCGGCCCGGGCAGCCGCTGCCAGGGGTGCTCGCGGATGCCCACGCTGGCGCCCGTCACGCGCGGATAGCCGAGGAAGTGCCCGACGAGCGTCGCGCCGAACGCGGGCAGCGAGTCGAGCGGGTGCTCGGCGGCGAGCGCGTAGACGACGTTGCGCATGGTGTCGGTGGCCACCAGGCCAGTGTTGTCACCGCTCGTGTGCACGGCCTCGAAGTCGCCCTCGAGCATGACGTCGACGGTCAGGTCGCGCAGGACGTGGCGCTCGGGGCCGCGGGTCAGCTTGACGAGCCGCACCTCGGACTTGCCGTAGCGGTGGGCTCCCAGGCGCGGCACTCAGCTGCCCCGGTAGGTCGAGTACCCGTACGGGCTCAGCAGGAGCGGGACGTGGTGGTGCTCCTCGGGACGCTCGACGGTGAACTCGACCGTCACCTCGGGGAAGAACGCGGCCGTGCCGGCGGCCTCGAACCAGGCGCCGGTGTCGAAGCGCAGCCGGTAGGGCCCCGGGCCGTCCGGTGAGCCCAGCTCAGCCAGGCGCCCGTCGTCGCCGGTGCGGCCGCTTCCGATCTGCGTCCAGTCCGGGCCGCGCTCGAGCGTGACGGGGACGCCGGCCGCGGGGAGGCCGCGCGCCGTGTCGAGCACGTGCGTGGTGATCCGGCTCATCCGGACTCGTCCGCCACGAGCTCGCCCAGCCGCAGGCCAACGATCTTGCCGACCTCGGCGAGCGCGGTGGCGGCCTCGGCGTTCGGGTCGCGTGCGAGCCGGGCACGGCCCCAGGCCAGCAGCGACTCGACCGAGTGCTCGCGTATGCAGGCGATGAACGGGAAGCCGAACCGGGCGCGGTAGTCGGCGTTGAGCGCGGTGAGCGCGGCGAGCTCGTCCGGCGCCAGGCTGTCGAGGCG
>JBOGXT010000596.1:0-7566 GCA_050694635.1 Thermoleophilaceae bacterium | reverse complement strand
GCTCCTGGCGGCCGGCGCCGGCGCGGCGGCGATCGTCAGCGCCGGCGACGACGGGCCGGCGAGCGCGAGCGCCCCCGACGAACGGCCTGCCACCTGCAACGGCGCGTCCGACCTGTGCGAGCGCCGGCTGAACGAGGTCGTCTTCCCGGGCACCCACAACTCGATGTCGGCCGCCGAGGAGCCGGGCTGGCTGTTCGCCAACCAGCGCCGCTCGATCGAGCGTCAGCTCGACGACGGCATCCGCCTGTTCCTGCTCGACCCCCACTGGGGCGTGCCCGTGGCGGACAACCGAGTGCGCACCGACGTGCAGGCCGAGGGTGTGGACCGCAACCGGGTGGCGGGAGCGCTCGGGCTGGAGGCGGTCCGCACGGCCGATCGGCTCGCCGGGCGCGTCGGCGCCGGGAGCCTGGGCGGCGCCCGGCAGGTCTGGCTCTGCCACTCGCTCTGCGAGCTCGGCGCGACCAAGATGTCGGACGCGCTCATCGCCTACCGCGACTGGCTCGACGAGCACCCGGGCGAGCTCGTCGTGCTCCTGCTCGAGCCGAGCGTGCCGGCCTGGGCGGTCGAGCGGCAGTTCGAGAGCACGGGGCTGCTCGACCGGGTGGCGCGCCTGCGGCGCGACCGGCCGCTGCCGGCGCTCGGCAGGCTGCTCGAGCGCGGCAGGCAGCTCGTGGTGTTCGGCGAGCGCGACACCGGCGACCTGCCCTGGTACCTGGAGGCCTTCGACTGGATCCAGGACACGCCGCTCGGCCCGCGCGCCACGAGCTCCTGCGCGCCGAGCCGGGGCGAGCCTGACAGCCCGATTCTCATGCTCAACCACTGGGTCGACGACTTCCCGCCGCGCCCGAGCGCCAACGCGCGCATGAACTCGAGGGAGGCGATCGTCGCGCGCGCCGAGCGCTGCGAGCGGAGCCGCGGCCTGCGACCCTCGTTGATCGCCGTCGACCACTACGACCGCGGCGGCGTGGTGGCGGCCGCCGCCGAGCTGAACCGCCGCCCGCCGCCTCCGTAGGCCAGAATTGGCGGCCATGGGAAGCCGCAGCCGCCGGCGCGCGAGGCAGGGAGAACAGGCACACGCCGCGCCCGCGACCACCACCGACTACCGCGACGACGAGGGCAACGTGCTCACGCTGCGCGACGAGCTGAGCGCGGGCACGCTGCGCAAGCTTGCCGACCTCGACGCGAAGCCGGCGTCGTCGGCCGAGGACGGCTGGCAGCGCCGCGCGGAGTTCCTGTTCGAGCGCCTGGCCGTGCGATGGGAGATCGCGGGGCTGCCGCTGGAGGGCCAGAAGGAGCTGCTGGGCCGCTACCGGATGGCGAGCTCAGGCGAACGGCGGCAGGTGAGAAAGGCGCTCGCGGAGCACCTGGCGCAGCGGCACCCCGAGATCGACCTCTGACCCGTCCCCGGCGGGGAGCCGGCCCCTCTTCCCGCCAGAATCCCCGCCGTGAGCTTCCCCACGATCGAGTTCGCGGCCTTCTTCGTGGTCGTGTTCACCCTGTCGTGGGCGTTCATGCCCCACCCGCGGGCCTGGCGGCCGTTCATCCTGGTCGCGTCCTACTTCTTCTACGGCTGGGTGGACTGGCGTTGGGTGCTGCTGCTCGTCGCCTCGAGCCTCGTGAACACCGTCGCGGCGCAGGTGATCGCGCGCGCGCCTTCGCAGCGGACACGCAAGCGAGCGCTGATCGCGGCGGTCGCCTTCGACCTCGGCCTGCTCTGCGTCTTCAAGTACCTGGGCTTCTTTGTCTCCGAGATGGACGACGCGCTCGACTCGATCGGTCTCGGCTCGCCCCTGCCGCTCGTGCAGGTCGTTCTGCCGATCGGGATCTCGTTCTTCACCTTCCAGGCCATCTCGTACGTGGCGGACGTCTACCGCGGCGTTACGAGGGCCGCCTCGCTCGGCGACGTCGCGATCCTCCAGGCCTTCTTCCCCCACCTCGTGGCGGGGCCGATCGTGCGCGCGAACGAGCTGATCCCGCAGCTGCAAACGCCGCGCGACCCGCGCGAGGTGCTCGCCGGCCCGGGCCTGTTCCTGATCGTGGGCGGCCTGATCAAGAAGACCGTCATCGCGGACGAGCTCGCCCGCAACGTCGTCGACCCCGTCTTCAACGACCCGAACGCCCACTCCGGCCTCGAGGTGCTGCTCGCGATCTACGGCTTCGCGGCCCAGATCTACTGCGACTTCTCGGGCTACACGGACATGGCGATCGGGCTGGCCCTGCTGCTCGGGTTCGTGCTGCCGCAGA
The DNA here is from genome assembly GCA_050694635.1 of Thermoleophilaceae bacterium. GTDB lineage: Bacteria > Actinomycetota > Thermoleophilia > Solirubrobacterales > Thermoleophilaceae > JACVRW01. The sequence continues at coordinate 5,322 of JBOGXT010000596.1, read as the reverse complement.
ACTTCAACCGCCCCTACCTCGCGCTCAGCCTCCAGGACTTCTGGCGGCGCTGGCACATGACGCTGTCGCGCTGGCTGCGCGACTACCTCTACATCCCGCTCGGGGGCAACCGCGACGGCGCGCGCCGGACGTACCGCAACCTGATGCTGACGATGCTGCTGGGCGGCCTCTGGCACGGCGCCGCGTGGACGTTCGTGATCTGGGGCGGCATCCACGGCGGGGCGCTGAGCGCGGAGCGCTGGGCCCGCGAGCGCTGGCAGGGCTTTTACCTGCCGGCCTGGGCGGCCTGGCTGGTCACGTTTCACGTCGTGTGCCTGGCGTGGGTCTTCTTCCGCTCCCCCGACCTCTCCACCGCGTTCGGCATGCTCGGCCAGGTCACGGCCGGCGGGCCCTCCCCGCTCGTGACCCTCCCTATGGTGTTCCTGACGGTGGCGGCGATCGCCGTCCAGGCCGTGCCGACCCGGCTCTGGGAGCGCGGCGAGGCGTGGCTCGTGACTAGGCCGGTCGCCGCCCAGGGGGTCGCGCTCGGCCTGCTGATCGTGGCCGCGGACGCCGCCGTCGGCCAGGAGGGCGTAGCCCCCTTCATCTACTACCAGTTCTGATGCCGCCCCGTTTCCGCAAGGACCTCTCCATGCCCGCCGGCCACGTGCTCGGCGTGATCGTGATCGCCCTGCTCGTGGCGGCGCTGTTCAACTCCGAGGCGATCGTGCGGGCCGGCGAGAGCATGGAGCGCGGGCCGACTCGCGACATCGTGCTGTCGGTCGCGCGCCCGCTCGACGACGTGGCCGGCGCCGTCGGGCTGCACCTGCCGCGCGAGGGGCTCGACCTCGCCTTCGGGCAGGAGGACAAGACGGCCAAGGGCACCGAGCTCGAGAAGGGCTCGACCGCGATCCTGCGCCCCAACCGGCGCAAGGACGAGCGGCAGTCCTACGTGCAGCCGACCGCCGAGGACCCCGTCGAGGTGTTCGTGACGGGCGACTCGCAGGCCGAGTTCATCGGGCAGCTCCTCATCGACGAGCTGCCCGACGACCTGTTCGTCGTGGAGATCGCGGCGCGCAACTCCACCGGTCTCACGAACCCCGAGTTCTTCAACTGGGAGATCAACGCCCAGCAGGAGATCGCGGCGCGCGAGCCCGATGCCGTGGTCATGGTGATCGGCGGCAACGACGGCTTCAACGTCCTCGTCGGCGACCAGCTCTACGGGTGGCGGGACCCGGAGTGGCAGATCGAGTACGCCCGCCGCGCAGCGGTGGTGATGCGCGCGCTGGGCTCGAACGGGGAGCGCCCGGTCTATTGGGTGCCGCCGCCCACGGCCCGCGACGACGAGCAGAACGCGATCTACGAGACCCAGAACGGCGCCGTGGGGGAGGCCGCCGCGGCGGTGCCCGGCGCCCGCTACGTGGACGTCTTCAACACGATCAACGACGGCGAGTACAGCGCCGAGCTGAGGATCGACGGCCGGCGCGTGCTGGCCCGCCAGGCCGACGGCATCCACTTCACCCGTGAGGGCGCCGTCGTGCCGGTTCGCCTTATCCTGCGCGCCATGGCGAGGGACTACGAGGCGCTGCGCGATGCGGCGCCTTAGCCTCATCGTGCTCGTCGTGGCGCTCGGTGCGCCGGCCTCGGCCGAGGCCGCGAGCCGCCGCCTGCTCGTGAACGGCGACTCGCTCGCGGTGGGCACGAAGCGCTACATCCCGCGCGAGCTGGAGGGCTGGAAGGTCAGGCAGTCGGCCGCGGTCAGCCGCCACGCCTACCAGGGGGCCGACGTGCTGCGCTCGTATGGACGAAGGCTGCCCCGCGTGATCCACGTCAGCCTTGGCACGAACGACGACCCGAACCAGGTGGAGGCCTTTCGCGCCGCCGTCGACGAGGTCATGGAGGTGGCCGGCGAGCGGCGCTGCGTCGTGTGGACGAACATCGTCCGGCCGCCCTACGAGGGGACGAGCTACAACGGCTACAACCGGGCCCTCGCCGGCGAGGACCGGGCGCGGGAGAACCTGCGGGTCGTGAACTGGGCCCGCATGGTGAAGCGGAATCCCGACTGGCTCGCCGAGGATGGGGTTCACGTGTCGGCCGCGGGCTACAAGGCCAGGGCGCGAGCGGTGGCGCGCCACGTCCAGCGCTGCACCTAGTTCAGCGAGGGGTCTGAAGGCATCGTCGCCAGCAGCCGGTAGCTGCCGCCCTTGCGGCGCAGCGCCGCCGACCAGATGTCCCCGGCCTCGAACGGATCGCCGACCCGGGCCGGCATCACGAGCCACGCCTCCGCCTCGAGCTCGCCGTTGAGCTGGCCCGGCGCCCAGCCGGCGTAGCCCGCGTAGACGCGCACGCGGCGAAGCGACCCGTTCTCCGCGTCGGGGTCGAGCGTGCCCAGCGATCCCACCACGTGCGTGCCCGCCTCGCCGACGTCGTCGAAGTCGCCGAGCGCGACGACCGACTGCGGCGAGACCGGCCCGCCGATCCGAACCAGCTCCTCCGGCTCGGCGACCGACGCGAGCACCGGCACGGCCTCGGCCACGCTCGTCTCCGACTCGCGGTTCAGCACCACGCCCATCGCGCCCTCGTCCGAGTGCTCCAGCACGAGCACCACGGAGCGGCGAAAGTAGTCGAACAGCGAAGGCGCCGCGATCAGGAGCTGTCCTCTGAGGCACTCGGCCACGAGTACATTCTCCCCCCATGCGGGTGCTCGTGGTCGTCCACCATCGAAACGCCGCCACGGGCGTGTTCGCCGAGCCGGCGCTGGCGGCCGGCGACGAGCTGGTCGAATGGCTGCCGCACGAGGCGCCGCCGCCCGAGCTGGACGGCTTTGGCGCCGCCATCGTGTTCGGCGGCGCGATGAACGTCGACGAGGAGGAGGCGCACCCGTGGCTTCGGCCCGAGAAGCGCTTGCTGCGCGAGCTGCTCGAGCGCGGCACGCCACTGCTCGGCGTCTGCCTCGGCTCGCAGCTCGTGGCCGAGGCGGCCGGCGGGGTGGTGCGGCCCGCGGCGCGGCCGGAGATCGGCTGGCACCAGATCGAGCTGACCGCGGACGGCGCCGCCGACCCGCTGCTGGGCGCGCTGCCCGAGCGCTTCGAGAGCTTCCAGTACCACCACTACGAGTGGCTCTTGCCGCCCGGCGGGGTCGCGCTGGCGCGCAGCGCGCTCGCGCTCCAGGCGTTCCGCCTCGAGGGGTGCCCGGTGTGGGGCCTGCAGTTCCACCCCGAGGTCACCGAGGCCGACCTGGGCTCCTGGCTCGACGACTGGCACAACGACCTCGGCGCGGTCGCCACCGGGCTCGACCCGGAGGCGATCCGCACCGAGAGCGCCGCCAAGATCGGCGCCTGGAACGACCTGGGACGGGCGCTCTCGGAGCGCTTCCTCAGTCGAGCGGCGTCAGGTACGCCCCGCTGAGCCCGCCGTCCACCATGAACGCCGTAGCGTTGACATAGGAGGAGTCGTCGCTCGCGAGGAAGAGCGCGGCCCGGGCCAGCTCGCTCACCTCGGCGAAGCGACCGGGGGGCAGGTGGACCAGCCGGCGCTCCGCCTTCTCGGGATCCTTGGCGAACAGCTCCTGGAGCAGCGGGGTGTTGACGGGCCCCGGGCAGAGCGCGTTGACTCGGATGCCCTTGCGGGCGAACTGCACACCGAGCTCGCGCGACATCGCCAGCACGCCGCCCTTCGAGGCGGTGTAGGAGATCTGGGAGACGGCCGCCCCCATGACGGCCACGAAGGAGGCGACGTTGACGATCGACCCGCCGCCGCCCGACAGCAGGTGGGGGATTCCGTACTTGCAGCACAGGAAGACCGACTTGAGGTTGACGTTCTGGACCCGGTCCCACGCCTCGACGGTGGTGTCGAGGATCGAGGCGTCGTCGTCGGGCGAGATGCCGGCGTTGTTGAACAGCACGTCGATCCTCCCGAGCTCCTCGCGCGCGCGAGCGTACATGGCCTCCACCTGCTCCGGATCCGTCACGTCGGCCTGGATGGCCAGGTCGCCCACGGCGTCGGCGCTCAGGTCGACGCCCACCACCTTCGCGCCCTCCGACTGGAAAAGGCGGGCCGACTCGGCGCCGATGCCGCTGGCCGTCCCGGTGATCACGCAGACCTTGCCCTCGAGCCGGCCTGCCATCAGCGCTGCTCCGTCGCGTAGTAGACGTTCTTCAGCTCGGTGTAGTGGTCGAGCGCGCGCGGGCCGAGCTCGCGGCCGGTGCCGGACTGCTTGAAGCCGCCGAACGGCGTGCTGACCCGGACCGACGTGTTCGAGTTGATGGAGATGACGCCGGTGTCGATCGCGCGCGCCACCCGCAGGGCCTTGGCGCCGTCGCGCGTCCAGATCGAGCCGGACAGGCCGTAGATCGTGTCGTTGGCGAGCCGGACCGCCTCCGCCTCGTCCCGGAACGGGATGACGCATGCCACCGGTCCGAAGATCTCCTCGCGCGCGGCGCGGTCGTCGTTGGAGACCGGGCAGAGGACGGTGGGCGGGAACCAGTACCCCCTGCCCTCCGGCGCGCTGCCGCGGATCGCGACGGGCGCCTCCCCGTTCGCGTACGAGGCGACGGTCTCGCGCTGCTGCGCCGAGATCAGCGGCCCCATCTCGGTGGCGTCGTCGAGCGGATCGCCCACCCTGATCGCCTCGACCGCCTCCTCGAGCGCGGACATGAAGCTGTCGAGGGCGGAGCGCTCGACGAGGATGCGCGAGCGGGCGCAGCAGTCCTGCCCGGCGTTGCCGAACACCGCCATCGGCGCGGCTGCGGCGGCCTGCTCGAGGTCGGCGTCGGCGAAGACGACGTTGGCGGACTTGCCGCCCAGCTCGAGCGTCACCCGCTTGACCGTCTCGGCGGCGCGAGCCGCGATCCGGCGCCCCACCTCGGTCGAGCCCGTGAAGGCGACCTTGGCCACGTCGGGGTGCTCGACCAGCCGCTCGCCCACGACCCGGCCCTTGCCGGCCACGACGTTGAAGACCCCCTCGGGCACCCCGGCGTCGACCAGGATCCGCTCGAGCTCGACCGCCGTCAACGGCGTGAGCTCGGCCGGCTTCAGCACCACCGTGTTGCCCGCGGCGAGGGCAGGGCCGAGCTTCCAGGAGGCGATCGCAAGCGGGAAGTTCCACGGCGTGATCAGGCCAACGACGCCGAGCGGCTCACGGAAGGTGAAGTCCACGCCGCCGGCGACCGGGATCGTGTCACCGAGGAGCCGCTCGGGCGCGCCGGCGTAGTAGTCGAACACGTCGGCCACCATCGCGACCTCGCCGCGGGCGTCGGAGATCGGCTTTCCGACGTTGCGGGCCTCGAGCCGCGCCAGCTCCTCGGCGCGGTCGCGCACCGCCGCCGCCACGGCCCGCATCAG
>JBOGXT010000595.1:0-6563 GCA_050694635.1 Thermoleophilaceae bacterium | reverse complement strand
CGTCCCGGGAGTGTGGGCTGGATGAGTCACGTATGTGGTGACTCAGACGGCCCACACTCGGGGTTCGCCGGCATCACGCGGGGCCCTCGCGGCGCAGCAGCGCGATTCGCTTCGCGAGTCGGCCCTGGGCGGGCGGACGCAGGGCGCCGCCGCGGCGGTAGAGCCCTTCCACCTGGGTGCCGTCGTTGGCTCGCGTCACCTCGCCCACCGACTCCACAACCCGCCTTCCGTCCTGCAAGCGGGCCTGATGCAGGATCAGGTCGATCGCGCTCGTGACCTGCTCGCGCACGGCCGTGTGCGGGAGGCCCACGCCGGCCATCAGCGCCAGCGTCTCCACCCGCGAAAGCGCGTCCTCCGGCGAGTTCGCGTGCACCGTCGTCAGCGAGCCGTCATGGCCCGTGTTCAGCGCCTGCAGCATGTCCAGCGCCTCCGCGCCGCGGACCTCTCCCACCACGATCCTGTCGGGCCGCATCCGCAGCGTGTTCCGGACCAGCTGCCGGATCGTCACCTCGCCCTTGCCCTCCAGGTTCGCCGGCCGCGCCTCCAGTCGCACCACGTGGCGCTGGCGCAGCCGCAGCTCCGCCGCGTCCTCGATCGTCACGATCCGCTCCTCGCCCGGGATCGCGCCCGACAGCGCGTTCAGCGTCGTCGTCTTGCCCGAACCGGTCCCGCCGCTCACCAGGATCGACGCGCGGGCCGCCACGCACACGGCCAGCAGCTCGGCGAGCGGGGCGGGCAGCGTGCCGCGCGAAACCAGGTCGCGCAGCGAGAACCCCTCCCGGCGAAAGCGCCGGATCGTCAGGCACGGGCCCGACAGCGACAGGGGCGGGATCACCACGTTCACGCGCGAGCCGTCGGCCAGCCGGGCGTCGCAGAGCGGCGCCGCTTCGTCCACCCTCCGCCCCAGCGGCGCGAGCACCCGCTCGATGGCGTGCAGCAGCTCGGCCTCCCCCGCGAACTCCACGGCCACGCGCTCGACCCGGCCGCCGCGCTCCACGTAGACGGAGCCCGGCCCGTTCACCATCACCTCGTCCACCGCCGGATCGGCGAGGAGCGGCTCGAGTGGACCCAGCCCGGTGGCGAGCAGGACGACCCGCTCGCACAACGCATCCCGCTCGGCCCCGGGCAGGGGCGCCGCCTCCCGGTCGACGAGCGCGCGGACTTCGTCCTCGAGGCCGACGGCGCCCGTCTCGCCCAAGCGTGCGCGCTCGACCAGCCGCTCCCGCAGCGCCACGGCGAGCTCGTCCAGAGCCTCCATGCGTGGGAAAGGCGGCAACCAGGGGTGGCTCGCCCCCGCGAGCGCGTACGTGGCCCCCGGAGGCTGCCCGGTACCCTCGGCCCGTGGACGCTCCCATCACCGGCGGCTGCATGTGCGGCGCCGTCCGCTACGAGGTCAGCGCTCTGCCCGAACACGCCGGCTATTGCCACTGCACGCGCTGCCAGCGTCGCACCGGCGGGGCGGCCTCCATCAGTGCCCGTCTTCGGCGCGGCTCGTTCACCATCCTCGAGGGCGCGGAGCTCGTGAGCGTCTACATGCCCGACGAAGGCTTCGAGAAGGCTTTCTGCTCGCGGTGCGGCTCCGCTCTCTTCAGCCGGAATCCCGCCGACCCCGAGCAGATCGGCGTCCGCATGGGCACCTTCGACGCCGACTCGGGCGTCCGTCCCTCGTATCGCCAGTTCGTCGCCTACGCGGCGCCCTGGGAGCCCATCCCCGACGACGGCCTGCCGCGCCATCCCGAGCGCCGGCCCAGCTGAGGAGCGCCGATGGACCTCACCCTCCTCTCCCTCGACCAGCCCACCGAGACCCGCGCGTTCGACAAGGGCCGCTTCGAGGTGTACGCGGTCGGCCCGATGACGCTCGGGCGCGCCACCTACGAGCCGGGCTGGCGCTGGTCCGAGCATGTCGGCGCAGCCAGCGGGGAGAGCCTCTGCCAGGTCGAGCACGTCGGGCTGGTGCTGAGCGGCGAGGCCGCCGTGAAGATGGCCGACGGGACGGAGAAGGTCATGCGCGAGGGTGAGTTCTTCTATGTCCCGCCCGGCCACGACAGCTGGGTGGTCGGACACGAGCCCTACGTGTCGCTCCATCTCATGGGCAGCGAGAGCTACGCGTTGAAGGCGACATGACCCTCCGCGTGCACGACTACTCCGCCTCAGGCAACTGCTACAAGGTCCGCCTCCTGCTGGCCCAGCTCGGCCGCCCCTACGAGCGCGTTCCCGTCGACATCTTCGGCGGCGACACCCTCACCGACGACTACGCCCGCCTGAACCCCGCGCGCCACACCCCGGTGCTCGAGAGCGACGGCGCCGAGCCCCTCGCCGAGTCGAACGCCATCCTGGTCCACCTCGCCGAGGGCACCGGCTACCTCCCGCAAGACCCGAACGAGCGCGCCCAGGCGCTGCAGTGGCTCTTCTTCGAGCAGGCCGAGATCGTCCCGGGCATCGCCGGCCTTCGCTTCCGCCTCCTCACCGGCCGCATCCGGCCCGACGGCCGCGAGGTGGAGGCGCGCCGAAACGTCGGCAAGGCCGCACTCAGCGTCCTGAACGGCCGCCTCGAACAGAGCGACTTCCTGGCCGGAGGCCGCTACTCCGTCGCGGACATCTCGCTCTTCGCCTACGTGCACGTGGCGCACGAAGCCGGGTTCGAGCTGAGCGAGTATCCCGCGGTGCGCGAGTGGATCGGCCGGGTTGGGGGTACGCGCGGCTACATGAACGACCTGGAGCCCTACCCGCCGAACGCGCAGGCCGGCGCAGGGCGGTCGATCTACGGCTGACCATGCCCAAGTCGATCTGGAACGGCACGATCAGCCTCGGCCTCGCCCCACGTGCCGATCAAGCTCTACTCGGCCACCGAGTCGAAGACGGTCTCCATCAGTGAGGTCCACCTCAGCGACGGCGCCCCGATCGAGCACCGGCGCATCTGCTCGAAGGAGGACAAGGAGGTGCCGTACAAGGAGGTCGTCAAGGGATACGAGGTCTCGGAGGACGAATACGTCGTGCTGGAGAAGGACGAGGTCAAGGCGGCCGTCGGCGCGCGCGGCAAGGTGGTCGAGATCGAGGAGTTCGTGCCCGGCGACGAGATCGACCCGGTCTTCTACGAGAAGACCTACTACGTGGGCTGCCGGGACGACGGTGAGGCCTATCGCGTCTTCCGCGCGGCGCTGCAGGAGACCGGCCGCGTGGGGATCGGCCGCTTCACCTTCCACGACCGCGAGTACCTCGCCGCGGTGCGCTCGCTCGACGGGGTGCTCGCCGTGCACACGATGCGCTTCCACGACGAGGTCGTCGACGCCGGCGAGCTCGACGTCTCCATTCCGCGCAAGGGGCCGAGCAAGCAGGAGGCGAAGATGGCCGCGCAGCTCGTGGACTCGCTGACTGGGACCCCGAGCGCTACACCGACTGCTATCGCGAGCGGCTGAAGCGGGTAGTGACGCGGAAGCAGAAGGGCGAGAAGGTGAAGGCGCCCTCGGAGCCGAAGCAGCCCGAGCCCGCGCCCGACCTGATGGAGGCGCTGCAGGCGACGCTGGAGCGGATGGGGTCGGGCAAGGGCGACGGCGGGCGGAGCTCGGGGAACGGCAGGCGCGGCGGCCGGAAGAAGAGCGCGGCGAAGGGCTAGTCGGCGAAGCTCTCGGGCCGCTCGACGGCCCGGCGGTGGAGCTCGTCGTCGATGTTGCGGCCGGTCACCACGAGCACGACCGGGCCGTCGGGGGCGTCGACCACCTCGAGCGCCGCAAGGGCGGCCGCGGCCGAGCCCTCCACGCGCAGCCCCGCGCCCGCGAACGCGCCCACGGCCCGAGCGATCGCGCGCTCCGACACCTCGACGAAGGGCGTGCCGAGGCGCACCAGCTCCTCCACCGCCAAGGGCACCGCCACCCGCACCGCGAGACCGTCGGCGAACGTGCTCATCCGGTCGCACTCGACCGGCCGCCCGGCCGCCACGCTCAAGGCCATGACCGGGGCGTCCTTGGACACGACGCCGACGGCGCGGGCGCCGCCGAGCCCGCGCGCCACCCCGATCAGCAGCGCCCCGTTGCCGACCGGGACCACGGTCAGCGCCGGCCGCTCCCCGAGCTGCTCCAGGATCTCGCGCCCGATCGCCGCGTAGCCGTCGAACTGCGTCGTCTCCGCCCCGTCCTCGAAGAACGGCAGCCCCTCGTCCCGGGCGAACGCGCGAGCCGCGTCCTTCGCCTCGTCCACGTCGGCGCCCACCGGCCGCAGCTCCGCGCCGAGCTCCTCCATCAGCTCCACCTTCGCGCGACTGGTCTCCTCGGGCACGAACACCACCGCCCGCATGCCGGTCCGCTGCGCCGCCCATGCGGTGGCCGCGCCGTGGTTCCCCGTGGAGGCGGTCACGACTCCCCCGACCCCCCGCTCCCGGTACGCCGCCAGCGACGGCAGCGCCCCGCGCCACTTGAACGCCCCCAGCTCGTGCCGGTCCTCGCGCTTGAGCAGCAGCCGGCCACCGGCGGCGAGCGCCGCGGGCGCGTCCTCGAGAGGGGTCTGAGGCTCCACGGCGTCGCACACTAACCTCGCCCCATGAGCACCACCGCCGACCCCGCCCTCGAAACCGCCGCCTGGGACCTCGAGCCGCTCGTGGACGGTCGCGGCGCCGACGGCGTCGAGGCGCTGCTTGCCGAGGCCCGCGACCGGGCGGACGCCTTCGCGGAGCGCTACCGCGGCCGGCTGGGCGAGCTCGGTTCCGAGGAGCTCGAGGAGGCCATGCGGGAGCTGTCCGAGATCCACGGCCTGGGCGGCCGGGCCGGCTCCTACGCGATGCTCGAGTTCACGCTCGACACCACCGACCCCGCCCGCGGCGCGCTGGTGCAGAAGGCCCGCGAGCTGGGGGCCGCGATCGAGACGCGGCTGCTCTTCTTCGAGCTCGAGTGGAACAAGCTGCCCGACGAGCAGGCCGAGCGGTTGCTCGAGTCGAACGGACTCGACTTCTGCCGCCACCACCTGCGCACCCTGCGCCGCTACCGGCCGCACCAGCTGAGCGAGCCCGAGGAGCGGGTCGTGACGGAGCTGGACGTGACCGGCTCCTCCGCCTTTCGCCGGCTCTTCACCGAGCAGATCTCGGCGCTCGAGGTGACGTTCCCGGACGCCGAGGAGCGGGCCTCGCTGGAGGAGGCGCTCAGCCGCCTCCAGCACCCGGACCGCTCGACTCGCCAGGCCGCGGCGGGAGCCGTGACCGAGTCGCTTCGCCCCGACATTCGCACGCGCGCGTACATCTTCAACACGCTGCTCGCCGACAAGGCCACCAAGGACCGCCTGCGCGACTACCCGCACTGGCTCGCCTCGCGCAACCTCGCCAACGAGGCCAGCGACGAGTCCGTCGCCGCCCTGATCGAAGCCGTCGTCGGGCGCTACGAGCTGGCCCGGCGCTGGTACCGCCTCAAGGCGCGCCTGCTCGGCCTCGACCGGCTCGCCTACTGGGACCGCATGGCCCCGGTGAGTGACACCGAGCAGCGCATCCCCTACGACGAGGCGCGCGAGATCGTGCTCGACTGCTACACGGGCTTCTCCCCGGAGCTCGGCGCGGTGGCCGGCGCCTTCTTCGAGAACGGCTACATCGACGCGCCGCCGCGGACCGGCAAGCGCGGCGGCGCGTTCTGCTCGTACACGGTGCCGTCGCGGCACCCGTACGTGATGCTCAACTACACGTCGCGCCCCTACGACGTGCTCGTCATGGCCCACGAGCTCGGCCACGGCGTGCACGCCTCGCTGGCCCGGCCGCAGGGCATCTTCCAGTTCACGACGCCGTTGACGATGGCCGAGACCGCATCGATCTTCGGGGAGACGATCGTGCTCGAGCGGCTGCTGGAGCGCGCCCCGGACGCCGGCGAGCGGCTCTCGCTGCTCGCGGGGTCGCTGGACGGAGCCGTGGCGGCCGTGTTCCGGCAGGTGGCGATGAACCGCTTCGAGGACGCCATCCACACCGCCCGGCGCGAGCACGGCGAGCTGCCCGCGGACCGCTTCGCCGAGCTCTGGCTCGAGACCCAGGCCGACCTGCTCGGCGACGCGGTCGAGATGCACGACGACTACGGCCTCTGGTGGTCCTACATCCCGCACTTCGTCGACGCGCCCGGGTACGTCTACGCCTACGCCTACGGCAACCTGCTGGCGCTTTCGGTCTACCGCCGCTACGAGGAGGAGAGCGAGGGCTTCGTGTCCTCCTACCTCGAGCTGCTGCGCAGCGGCGGCTCGCGCCCGCCCGAGGAGCTCGGCCGGATCGTGGGCGTGGACCTCTCGGACCCCGGCTTCTGGAGCTCGGGCCTGGACCTGATCGAGCGCCAGCTAGGCGCCGCCGAGCGCGCGGCGGAGGAGGCGGGGCGGGCCTGATGACCGACGCGGTCGAGGAGCTGATCCCGCTCCCGGTGGGCGAGGTCTCGCTCACCCGGCCGCGCGACGCCGAGGCGCTGCTCTCCGAGGACCACTTCGAGCAGGAGGAGTTCCTGCCCTACTGGGCCGAGCTGTGGTCGAGCGGGGTCGCGCTCGCCCACGAGGTCGCGCGCCGCTCGCTGCGCGGCGCGCCCGTGCTGGAGCTGGGCTGCGGCCTGGGGCTGCCG
>JBOGXT010000594.1:0-8813 GCA_050694635.1 Thermoleophilaceae bacterium | reverse complement strand
GCGCTCGGGATCGCTTCGATCGTCCTCGAGGCGGAGCGCGGCCCCGGCGCGCTCGGCCCAGAGCTCCAGCCCGGCGCGGACCTGCACGCCCTGCGGCGCGTAGCGGCCGCTCAGCGGGACGGGCGCGCCTACAAGCGCTCGCAGACCTCCTCGAGCGGCCTGCGGTCGGCGTGCGCCGCCCACTGCTCCGGCGTGCGGGCCGCGGGATCGCGGGCGCCGTGCGGGAAGCCGAACGAGAGCACGATCACGACCCGCTCGCCCTCGCCCAGACCCAGCAGCTCCCCGACCGGGGCCGGGTCCGGCATCCCGTTGGGGCAGGAGACCACGCCGTCGTTCCACGCCGCGAGCATCATGTTTTGCGCCGCGCGCCCGGCGTCGAAGTCGACCGGCCCGCGGCCGCCCACGGCGAGGGCGATCACGAGCGCCGCGCCGCGCACGTTCCCCGGCCTGTACACCAGCCCGGCGAGGCGCTCGCACAGCGCCGGATCGGCGACGATCACAAACCGCCAGGGCTGGCGGTTGCGCGAACTGCCGGCCAGCCGCCCGGCCTCGAGCAGGCGGCGCACGAGATCCTCCGGGATCGCCCGCTCGGCGTAGCGGCGGGTGTCGCGCTTGCTCACCAAGGCAAGGTAGGCGTCCACAACGCGGAGCGTACCGCCGCCCACACACCGCCCCGAGGGACGCGGCGCGGCCTGACCGCAACTCGGCGCCAGCGCTTCTCGCGCTGCCTGCGCCGCCGCAACAATGGATCGCGCCGCCCGGGCAGGCGAACCTCCTCGGGCTGATGGAGGATCCGCGCGACGATCCGTCCATGATGCAGAACACCGGACCGACCGGCATCTCCGCACGAGCGCGATGCACCGCCGCGGGTGCTCCCAGCTGCAGTCGTCCATGCCGACCTTGCGGCGCTTGCCGCTCTTGCCGTGGCGGATCTCGTAATGGCGGCGGATGATCTCGACGTTCGCCTCGGACATCGCTCGTTCGGTCTCCGCTCCAGGACGGCTGGCGAAAGCGCGCGCTCCGGGGGGAGGCTCCCGATCCCCGGAGTGGTAGTGTGCTTCAGGACTGCTCGTTCGTTAGGTCTCTCTCTCTCTCTCTCTTCCTCTCGCGCGACCCCGATAGAGGGACCAGGAAGGTTGAGGACCATGACGAGCAATGAGCGACACCGCGCTGCCGAAGGGGCAGCGCGACGGCGAGGTGGACTGCACCGCGCCGATGGCGACCGCCGGGTTGGGCAGGCCATCGAGGCCCGGCGCGACATGGCTTCGCGCGGAGTTGGCCGTGCCTGGATAAACGACCGCGAGCTCGGCGGTGCAGATCCTCGCTACACGCACCTCGAGGCTTCGCACGATTAGGCCAGCCGCCTGCGCCGCGAGGGGCACGGCAACGAGCGGCCGACCGCGGACGACCGAAGCGATCGGGCGAGGCGGGTGATGAACCAGGCGGCGTGGTCGGACGATCCGGCAGCGACCAAGGAGGTGGGCACCGTGAGCGAGGTCCCCGAGACCCCGCCAACATCGTTCGTGATCGTCGAGCTAGCGGGGCCGCCGCGCCAGGCGTTCCGCTTTGCGGAGCAGGCGGACGCCCTGCGTCTTGCCGAGCGGCTGCGCCGAGCGGACCCGGACGCCGCCGTCCGGACGGAAACGCCCGAGGAGGCGCGCGCTGTATTGCTCGACCTGGCGTTCGTCCCCGAGGACGCCATTGGCCCACTGATCATCATGGAGTCGCGGCATCTCGACCGCGAGACCGTGGAGGGCCACTTCCGAGCGGTGGGCGGCGCATGACGCTGAGAACGGCCACGCGCGATCAACGAGCCGGCATCACGGCGCCCCGTCGCGTCCCTGGGCGATCGGGAGCGGCGCCGACGCGGCACCAGCCCTGCCAGGCGCGACCGACGAAAGGACCCCCATGACGAACATCATCTGCGTTCTCTACGACGACCCCGTCAGCGGGTATCCGCCATCCTATGCGCGCGCCTCCGTGCCCACGATCGAGCAGTACCACGGCGGCCAGAACACACCGTCTCCTGAGGACATCGACTTCACGCCGGGGGAGCTGCTGGGCTGCGTGTCGGGCGAGCTCGGGTTGCGCCAATTCGTCGAGGGACGCGGGCACAACCTGATCGTCACCTCCGACAAGGAGGGGCCCGACTCGGTGCTGGATCGCGAGCTTCGTGAGGCCGAGATCGTGATCTCGCAGCCCTTCTGGCCCGCCTACCTGACCGCGGAGCGGATCGCAAGGGCGCCCAAGCTCAGGCTGGCGGTGACGGCGGGGATCGGCTCCGACCACGTGGACATCGACGCCGCGATCGAGAACGGCATCACCGTGGCGGAGGTGACCTTCTCGAACAGCATCAGCGTCTCCGAGCACGTGGTGATGATGATCCTCGCGCTCGTGCGCAACTACATCCCGTCGTACCAGTCGGTGATCGACGGCGGCTGGAACATCGCCGACTGCGTGTCGCGGTCCTACGACCTGGAGGGGATGGAGGTCGGGACCGTGGGGGCAGGGCGGATCGGCTCCGCGGTGCTGCGGCGGCTCAAGCCCTTCGAGGTGGGGCTGCACTACACCGATCGTCACCGCCTGCCCGAGGAGGTGGAGCGAGAGCTCGGCCTCACCTACCACGAGAGCACCCAGGACATGGTGCCCGAGTGCGATGTGGTCACGATCAACGCGCCGCTACACCCGGAGACGGAGGGGCTCTTCGACGACGAGCTCCTCGGCACAATGCGCCGCGGCACATACCTCATCAACACCGCGCGCGGCAAGATCTGCGACCGCGACGCGATCGTGCGGGCGCTCGAGTCGGGCCAGCTCGCCGGCTACGCCGGCGATGTCTGGTACCCCCAGCCCGCTCCGAAGGATCACCCCTGGCGGACCATGCCCCACCACGGCATGACCCCGCACACCTCCGGCACCAGCCTGTCGGCCCAGGCCCGCTACGCCGCCGGCACCCGCGAGATCCTCGAGTGCTGGTTCGACGGCCGCCCTATCCCGGACGAGTACCTGATCGTCGACGGCGGCAAGCTGGCCGGCACCGGCGCCCACTCCTACAGCGCCAAGGGGTGACCCCGGCGACCGAGCGCCGGCGACGGCCGCGCGCCCCACGTGCGAGCGACTGGGCCTGGGAAGCTGAGAGCATGGCTCCGCAAGAAGCGGCCTGGCTCCAATGATTCGCTCCGCTGGTCAGGCCACTACCGCGTCGCTACGGCGGTGGAGGGCGGCTGCCGTCGTGAGCCCTTGTTGCATGCGGCCCGCTCGGTGGCCGGCGTGAGCAGCGCGCGAGGGTCCTACGCGAAGCCCCGAGCGGCTGGCGCGTCGATGGCAGCGCTCGCCAGAGCGAATGGCGCGAGCGGCACGCGCGAGGCGGCGACAGCGATCGGCGCTGCGCGGAGCTCGGCGCCGGGCACGGAGCGCCCCTTCTGGCGGGAGGCCCTCGCCCCGTTCGCGCGCCCGCACTTGGGCCGCAGCCTGTTGGACATCGCGACTTCCATCGTGCCGTACGCCGCGCTCTCGGTGCTGATGTACCTGGCGCTGGACGTCTCGTACCTGCTCGTGCTGGCGCTGGCGATCCCCGCCGCGGGCTTTCTGGTCCGGACGTTCATCGTGTTCCACGACTGCGCTCACGGCTCGTTCCTTCCATCCAAGCGCGCCAACGCCTGGCTGGGCGCCGCGGTGGGCCTGCTCGTCTTCGAGTCGTTCGCGCACTGGCGCCACAGTCACGCCGTCCACCACGCCACGGCCGGGGACCTGGACCGGCGCGGCGTCGGAGACGTCATGACGCTGACCGTCGCGGAGTACCGGGCGTCACGATGGCGGCGCCGGCTGGGATATCGCCTGTTCCGAAACCCGCTCGTGATGTTCGGCCTCGGCCCGATCTACGGGATGATCCTGCACCCCCGTCTGGTCCCGAGGTCGGCTCGCCCACGTATCCAGGGCAGCGTGATCGCCACGAACCTCGCACTCGCGGGGCTCGTGGGCGCGCTGTGCTGGCTAGTGGGCTGGCGGGAATACCTGCTCGTGCAGACGCCGATCGTGCTGCTCGCCGGCGCGGCGGGCGTGTGGCTCTTCTATGTCCAGCACCAGTTCGAGGACACCTACTGGCAGAACGCCGGCGACTGGAGCTACGCCGAGGCGGCTCTGCGCGGCAGCAGCTACCTGAACCTGCGGAAGCCGCTCCAGTTCTTCACGGGCAACATCGGGCTGCACCACGTGCACCACCTGAGCACCCGGATCCCCAACTACAACCTGCAGCGCGCACACGACGAGAACCCGATCTTCCACGACGTACCGACGCTCTCGCTGTGGGACGGTCTTCGCGCCGTCCGGCTCAAGCTCTGGGACGAGGGCGGTGGGCGGCTGGTGACCTTCGCCGAAGCGCGCCGAATGAGCCCTCCGCCGTCGAGGCGATGGCCGACCGCGACGACCTCGAATTCACCTATTCGCTGATCGATCGCATCTTCCGGGTCAGCCTGGGAGAGCTGGCGGACTTCAGCGGAGCCAAGTACGACAGCGACTTCTCGCTGAGCCTCGAGGAGGCTCAGCGGCGCAAGCACGAGTACGTGGCCGAGCAGATCGGGATCGGACCGGGACGGCGCGTGCTCGACCTGGGCTGCGGCTGGGGCCCGCTGCTCGCCTTCGTCCGCGCCCGCGGGGGCGTCGGGGTGGGCGTCACGTTGTCCTCCGCTCAAGCGGCGGCGTGCCGGCGTCACGGCCTCGACGCTCGCCTCGCGGACGCCCGCCAAGTCAGCCCTGACCGCCTCGGCCCGTTCGACGCCGTGGCCAGCCTCGGCGCCTTCGAGCACTTCTGCTCCCCGGAGGAGCACCGCGCCGGGCGCCAGGACGACATCTATCGAGGGCTGTTCGCCCGAATCGCAAGCCTCCTGCCCGACGGGGGCCGGCTCTACCTCCAGACGATGGTCTTCGGGCGGAGCATGATCCCGGTGGACGACATCGACATCGACGCCCCGCGCGACTCGGACGCCTGGTACCTCGCGCTCATGGGACGCCAGTTCCCCGGGTCCTTCCTCCCCCACGGCCAGGAGCAGATCGTCCGGACCGCCCGCCCGCACCTGCGGCTCGTGTCGAGCACCAGCGGCCGGCTCGACTACATCGAGACCATCCGCCAATGGCGCAAACGGTTCGCGGCGCCGAGCGTCAGGAAGACGCTGCTCAGGCTCCAGCTGCTCCCTCGTTGGCTGACGAGCTCCGACTTCCGGCTCGCCTTCACCTCGGGCGTGAGCGCCAACAGCGTCTGCTTCGAGCGCGAGCTGCTCGACCACTACCGGCTCGTATTCGAAAAAGAGGGTTGAGCAACCGGCGGGAGTTGGAGCTCGCCATGCTGCTCGTTGCGGCGGGTACCGCGCTGGGTCTGAAGCACGCTCCGTCGCGGGGCGGCAGCCCTAGCCTCAGGGCCCGCGTCCGTGAAAGCCCGCCAGCACCGGCCGCCTGGGAAGCTCGTCGACCCGCGGCGCGATGGGAGTGAACGAGCGCGCGCGGCAGCTCGGCAGGACTCGCTTTAACTCGCAGCGTGCGGACAGCGGTCAACGACACACCCACAGGAGCGCTGCAGCTCCGCGAGGGAGTATGTCCGTTTGCCGGCATCGACGACGAGATCGAGCGCACCTCCGCTCAACGATCGGAGCATCGGACCACTCGGCCGACAGCCCCGCTTCGCCGCTACGCGAGCAGGCCCACTCCAGCAGACCGGCCACCAGGGCGAGGCTTCCGGCGCACGGGTTCGCCCGGCGATCAGGACGAGCACACGCACGATGTGGACGGGCGCGGACGAACACACCGGGGAGATGTGCCGGGCCCACGGGCGGCAGCAGTCATGTTGACTACAGGAATGCGCCGTTACCACGTCACAATCGCAGGCCGGTTTCCGAAGTCGAGTGTCGATCAGGGGTTGGCCGCCTTTCGCAAGCAATTCACCCAGCGAGGCGCGTGGGACGAGGGCCTGTCCGGCCTGCGGGAGGAGCTCGGGAACGTCTGGCTCTCGGTGTCATCCGAGTTCGAGGCAGCGTCACCGCGCGCGGCCGTGATGCAAGCCTTGGAGGCCTACGAAGATGACGCCCACGCCTCTATCGGCCACTTCAATGCCATGGAGACGCATGTGCAGCCGGCGGACGAGATGCGCGGCACCACGTTGCGTCGAACCCACTAGCCCAAGCTCCACTCCCTGCGCTTCATCGTCTCGATGACGTGGACAGGGGACCACGTCCCGTAGGTATCGGCCCATAGTCGCCAGGGAGGCTTGGCCGAGCGGATCGCGCAAGACGTTCATGGGCGTGCCCTCGCGAGCCATTCAGCCGAGTAGGTGTGCCGTAGCGCGTGCGGATGAACCCGGCGCTCAACGCCCGCCTTGTCATCGCCAGCCGCCACAGAAGGTGCCTGACATACGACTGCTTGAGCGTGCAGCCGTCGAGCGGGCAGAAGAGCTTGCGACGGCCCTTGCCTCCAAGTGGCGCGGCGCGCTCGCGACGCACAGGCGCTCGCGTGGCAGAGGAGGCGTGCCGAGCACGATGGAGCTCCCCGTTTCGGTGGACTCCTACGGGCTAGTCAGCTTCCTCCTCCATCTCCCCCTGGTCCAAGAGCAATTGCTGTAGTTGTTGCGGTGAGAGGTACCCGAGCGTCGAGTGCAGCCGGCGCGGGTTGTACCAGGCCTCGATCCACTCGAAGATCGCGCTCCTCGGCTCGCTCCCCCTGGCCAGCAGCGCTGGCGGATGAGTTCCTTCTTGAGCGAGCCGAAGAACGACTCGCAGACCGCGTTGTCGAGCGCGGAGCCCTTCGCTCCCATCGAGATGTCGATGCCGGCCTGGCGGCAGCGTTGGCCAAAGACGTGCGACGAGGCCGGGGTCGGGGCGCCGGCGGGCGAGTCCCATCCCGAGCGCGTCGACGACGAGCTCCGCGCGCATGTGCTCCGCCATCGACCAGCCGACGATCGCCCGCGAGTAGGCGTCCTGTACGGCCGCCAGATAGAGCCAGCCCTCCCAGCTGCGCAAGTAGGTGACCCAGTTGCGCAACGAAACCTCGGAGACGCCCAGATCCTTGGCGGCCTGGCGGATCGACTTGCCCGTCAGGCGACCGAGCTCGATCGCCTCACGCTTGAACTCCTCGGGACACGGCGGCCTCGTTCTCGCCACTTGAGCCTCCTCGCCGCGGTCGTTCGACCACAGCGTTCAAGTGTCCTCGAAACCGGGGGAAGTCCAGTCTTTGCGCGGGACTTACGCGGGCGGTCGTCCCGTCGGTGACTCAGTCGATGGTCCGTGCCCGGCTCCCCGGAGCGTGCCGCTCGCAACTTCGTCCGAGGCTGGGCGCCGCTGGCGCTTCACGGTCGGCCCCGGCGGGTTGATAGCCGGCGCCGGTGGAGCGACTGTCGGCGCCTACGGGCCGAGGTCGAGCGCCGCGTCGCCGATGTTGGGCAGCAGCCGCTCGGCGGCGGGCAGCTCGGGCCGGTCGGGGCCCGTGCGGGCCAGCTCAGCTGGGGCGGTGCGCCAGTCGGCGGGTGTGAGTTGCGGGAGGGGATCGCCGTGGTCGGGCGGTTCGCCGTGGCGGGCGCGGTGCAGCTCGAGCCGCACGGCGTGGTGCTCCCACAGCTCGCGCTCGATGGCGTGACCAGGGCGTTCGCCGAGCCAGTCGGTGAGCGATCGCGGTGGGTTGAGCCGCACTACGCGGAGCGCCCGCTCGTACTCGGTGCTGAAGCGCTGGCCGAGCTCACCCTCGATCTGGACGTACTCGGCGAGCTCGCCGGCGTGCTGCTCGACCCAGCGGTCGGGATCGCGGACCGGTCCAGCTGCCGCGACGAGCTCGGCGATCTTGCGCTCGGTGCCGGCGACGACCTGCTCCTGGCGCGCGATCCGTTGGTCGAGCTGGTCACGCTCGCGTCGGCGCAGCCGACCGAGCCGGTCGCGCTCGCTGCGCGAGGCCTCGAGCCGCTGATGCTGCGCGGTCAGGTGCTCGCGCAACCGTTCGGCGCGCCGGGCGGCGATCCGTTCACATGGGTTTGGGCGTGGGAACTCTTCGAGCCGCGCGCGGAGCTCGGCGGCCCGCTGGGCGAGCTCAGCGACGGAGGCCTCCGCCAGCGCCGTGTTGCCCCGTTCGTCCACCCGCGCCGCGATCCGCTCGATGCGCTGCTCGCCGACGATTCGGCGGACGAGCCGCAGCGCGTCCTCGCGGCCGGCGGTGCGGGTCGGCAGCACGGCGAGGTCGAGCGATGGGATCTCGGGCTCGTCGCGGTCGATCTGTTTGGCCAGCGCAGCCAGTGCGGCCTCGCGCCCGTCTGTGAGCTCGACGCCGAGTTCCTCGTAACTGGTCACGAGCAGGTGGCCCTCGCGGGCGCGGGTGAGCGACACGTATTGGCCCCGTCGCGTGGACAGCGCGCCGAATAGGTCGATCGCGTGCCCCGTGGTGACGCCCTGGGCAGGGTTAGGGTGCTGGGCGTAGGCGAGCCGCAGGTCGCCGTGGCGGATGTCTTCGCTATCGAGCAGGGCGCGGCGCCGCTCGCCGTCGCCGAGGTCGACCAGGACGCGGCCGTCCTCGACAGCGGCGATCGTGCCGCGTTCGCCGTTGCGGACCGTGCCGAGACCGGGATGCTCGAACTGCGCCCGCACTACCACTTCGTCGTCGCGGTGCAGCGCGTACGGTCGACCGGGGACCGGGGCGCGAGCGTCGCCGAGCTCGCCGGTGCCGCGGCGGATCGCCTGCAGCTGCGCGTTCAGCTCGTCGATCTGCTCGTTGCTCGTCTCACACAGCACGAGCGCCCCGTCGGGCTGCGAGCGGCGCCGCTCCCACAGCTCGGCGGCGGACTGCGC
>JBOGXT010000593.1:0-2079 GCA_050694635.1 Thermoleophilaceae bacterium | reverse complement strand
GGGCTGCACGACGCTGACCCCGGGCAGAGCCGCGCAGCGCCGCACGAGCTCGTCCTGGGGCTCGCCGCCGGTGACCACGAACACGCCACCGCGGTGGCGGATCTCGAGCGGCCCCAGGCCGTCGGCGGCGCGGCGCAGGTTGCGCTCCAGCGCGCCCACGAACAGCGGGCGGTTGCGCCCCTTGAGGGCAAGCTCGCCGAATTTGAGCAACACGCAGCGCTGCGCTTCCTCCATGGGAAGGAAAGTAGCGCTCAAGCGCAAGCACCGGGCTCGGCCCGGTGCGCTGCGATGACCTATTCCTCGTCTTCGTACAGCGACTCGCGGGCCAGCTCCGCCCCGCGCGCCCCGTAGAGGCGGACCTCGACGTAGTCGCCGGTGTACGCGTCGAGCGAGACGAGCGTGAAGCGGTCGTCGATCAGCGTGCACTGGTCGGTCGTGGTGGGGCCGAGCTCGGTCGTCACGGCCGCCCCGTTCGGGACCAGCGCCACGCCCCAGACCAGGGTGATCACCCCGCGCCGGCCCTCGGGGCCGCGCCAGTGCCCGATCTCCTCGTCCGACAGGTCTAGCGTCCAGTCCGGGTTCTGGGCGGCCGTCTCCTCGGTGAAGTCGGCCTGGGCGCGGAAGTCGGTGGCCTGCGCCCCCTCGTGCTCGCGGGTGTAGGAGACGTAGCCGAACACCTCGCCGTCGCCGGACGGCGCCGTGGCGGGCATGTAGGTGCGGCGGCTCCAGGTGCGGTCCGGAAACCAGGTGATCGACCCCGGGTCGACCTCCTCCTCGGCGGCCGCCGCGAACTGCTCGCCGAGCGCCTCGGCCCAGCGCCCGTAGGGCAGCGGCTCCTGCGGCGGCTCGGCGGCGAACAGCGGCACCTGGCGCGGGACGGGCGGCATGGCGGCGGGGAAACCTACAGGCTGGCGCCGCGCAGCCGCTGCGCCGCATCCTCGGGCGCGAGCACGTTCAGATGCACGCCGGTGCCGATCTCGAGTCCGGCCAGCTGCGCCAGCCGCGGCATCACCTCGATCCGCCAGCAGAAGCGCTCGGCGTCGCGCGGAGCGGTGCGCACCCACATGTTGAGCGGTGGCAGCGCGCCCAGCACGGCGCCGAGCCGCGACAGCGCCTGGTGCAGCATGCGCGCCCCGAGCGGACCGTCGTCGGAGAACCGTGCGGCGGGGCGGCGCGGCACGACATGGAGGTGGAAGGGAACGCGGGCGCCGAACGGACAGAGCGCGACCGCCTCGTCGTCGATGGCCACGACGCGCTCGCGGCGGCGCACCTCCTCCTGGACCAGGTCCTCGAGCAGGTTGCGGCCCTGCGTGCGGTCGGAATAGGCCGTGAAGCGCTCGCGCTCGCGCGCCACGGCCGCGGGTACGAACGGCAGCGCGTACAGCTGCGCGTGAGTGTGGGGGAGCGAGGCGCCGGCCTCCTTGCCCTCGTTGACGATGACGTGCACGTACGCCGCGCCCGCGTGGAAGCGCATCCGCTCGCGCCAGACCGTCAGCGCGCTCTCCACCTGGCCCGGATCGAGCTCGGCCAGCGAGTGGACCGCGTCCGGCGCGTTCACGATCACCTCGTGCGCCCCCAGCGCAGGCCGCGCAGCGAACAGGTCCGGCTCGCCGCGCCCGCCGGCGAGCGGGTCGCCGCCCGGCTCGTCCTCGCCGGGGGCCAGCGCGGGATAGAGATTCGGCACCACCCGCACCCGCCAGCCGCCGTTCTCGCCGGGCACCGAGTAGAGCTCGGGCGGGGTCTGCTCCTCGTGTCCGGCCGCGAACGGGTCGCGCTCGCGGTCGATCGGCTGTCGCGGCGTGACGTCGAGCCAGGCGCCGGGGCGCGAGCCCCGCTCGCCGGCGACGATCACCCGCAGGCCGGACAGAGGGTCGATCCTGAGCTCAGGCAAGGCGCTTCTCCATGGCCACGTGCTCGATCCCCTCCTCGGTGAAGGCCGGTCCGCGCTCCTCGTAGCCGGCGTCCAGGTAGAGCTTGAGGGCGTAGGTCTGGGCGTGGAGCGAGATCGACTCCGCCCCGTGCTGGAGCGCCACGAGGTCGGCCTCGCGCAGGATGGCGGCGGCGATCCCGGCGCCGCGC
>JBOGXT010000592.1:0-3281 GCA_050694635.1 Thermoleophilaceae bacterium | reverse complement strand
CGCGGGACCGGGACCGTGACCGGCGCCCGCGCGAGCGGGACCGCGACCGCGCGCCCGGACGCGCCGAGTGAGCACAGAGCCGGCTCGGGTCACCACGCTCAATTCGGGCGTGAGGGTGGTCACCGAGGCGATGCCCTCGGTGCGGTCCATCGCGCTCGGGCTCTGGATCCGCGCCGGCTCCCGTGACGAGGGCGTCGAGCAGGCCGGCATCTCGCACTTCCTGGAGCACATGCTGTTCAAGGGCACGGAACGCTTCAGCTCGCGCGAGATCGACGAGGCCTTCGACGCAATGGGGGCGGAGGTCAACGCCGGTACCGGCAAGGAGACGACCTCCGTCTACTCGCGGTTTCTCGACGGCCACCTCGAGCGCGCCTTCGACGTGCTCCAGGACATGGTCCTGCGCCCGGCCTACCCCGACGTCGACTCCGAGCGTGAGGTGGTGATCGAGGAGATCGCCATGTACGAGGACGAGCCGTCGGACAAGGTGCACGACGTGTTGGCGGCCGCCGTGTTCGGCGACCACCCGCTCGGGCGGCCGATCATCGGTCGCGCCGAGGTGGTCTCCTCGGTGCCCGTGCCGCAGATAGCCGAGTGGCACGACGGCCGCTACGTGCCGGGCAACATGGTGGTCGCGGCGGCGGGGAACCTCGACCACGAGGCGATCGTCGCGCTCGCGGACGGTGCCTTCCAGGCCATCGAGGCGCCGCCGCCCGTCGCGGCGGCCTCGCCGAACGGACCCGCCCCGGTCGTCCGCTTCCATTCCAAGGAGACCGAGCAGTACCACGTCTGCCTCGGCGGGCGGGGGATGCCGCGCGGCGACGACCGCCGCTTCGCGCTGCGCGTGCTCGACACGATCCTGGGCGGCTCGACCTCATCGCGGCTGTTCCAGGAGGTGCGCGAGAAGCACGGCCTGGCCTACTCGGTCTACTCGTACGCCAGCCACTACCAGGACTCGGGCCAGGTCGGGCTGTACGTCGGCACGCGGCCGGACCGCGTGCGCGACGCGCTCGACGTGATCGGCAGGGAGCTGCGCCGCCTCCAGGAGGACGGCGTCAGCGAGGCCGAGCTCGAGCTCGCCCGCGAGAACGTGAAGGGCCGGACCGTACTGTCGATGGAGTCCACGCTCACGCGCATGAACCGTCTCGGAAGCTCGGCGCTGATGGGGGTGCCGCTGCTCACCGTCGACGAGGTCCTGACCGCCTTCGACGCGGTCACGCTCGACGACCTGAGCGAGCTGGCCCGCGAGCTGTGGCAGCCGGAGCAGCTGTCCGCCGCCGGCGTGGGCGGCGACGAGTCGGCCTTCCGGACCGCGCTGGAGGCGGTGTCGCCGGCGCTCGCAGAGGCCGCTTGATCAACGTCGCGGTCTCGGGCGCCGCGGGGCGCATGGGCCAGACGGCGTGCGAGGCCGTCAACGAGGCGGATGACCTCTCCCTGACCGGCCGCGCCGATCCGCGGTTGAACACCGCTCTGGCCGACGTGCTGGGGGACGCGGACGTGGTGGTGGACTTCTCCACCCCGGACTCGGCGCTCGACAACGCCCGCACCTGCCTCGAGGCGGGGGTCCATTGCGTGATGGGCACCACGGGGGCCGACTTCTCGCCGCTCGAGGGGGTGGGGGAGGCCAACCTCTTCGTCGCCCCCAACTTCGCGATCGGCGCCGTGCTGATGATGCAGTTCGCCAAGCAGGCGGCGGCGCACATGCCCGAGTGCGAGATCGTCGAGCTGCACCACGACCGCAAGCTGGACGCGCCGTCCGGGACCGCGGCGCGGACGGCCTCGCTCGTGCGCGACGCGGGCGGCAACGTGCACGAGCCGATCCACTCGGTTCGGCTGCCCGGCCTGGTGGCGCATCACGAGGTTATCTTCGGCGGGCCGGGCCAGACTCTGACGATCCGCCACGACTCGGTCGACCGCCAGTCCTTCATGCCGGGCGTGCTGCTGGCCGTTCGCCGGGTGGCGTCGCTCGAGCGCTCGCCCACGATCGGGCTGGAGCAGCTGCTGTGAACCGATTGAGCCTGGTTGGCGCCGCTGCCGCGCTTGCGGTCGTGGTCGTGGTCGTGGTCGCGGCGATAGTCATCAGCCAGAGCGGTGCGGACGAGGAGCCCGTCCCGCCGCCCCCGCGCGTGGAGCGCCTCGCGCAGAACGAGGTGTGGCTCGGGGATCCCGACGCTCTCGCCACATTGATCGAGTTCGCCGACCTCCAGTGCCCGTTCTGCGCCGAGTACGCCGTCGAGACCCTGCCTGGCGTGATCGATCGATACGTACGGCCGGGGCGCCTGCGCCTCGAGCTGCGGCTGCTGGCGTTCCTCGGGCCGGATTCGGTCCGGGGCAGACAGGTGGCTCACGCGGCCGCGCTGCAGGACCGGATGTGGGGCTACACCGAGCGCTTCTACCGCAACCAGGGGCCGGAGAACTCGGGCTACGCGACCGACGCGTTCTTGCAGCGTCTGGCGCGACAGACTCCGGGCGTCGACGTGGAGCGGTTGTCGGAAGACTTCGGCAGCCAGGAGGCGGAGGCTCTGACCCGGCAGGCCGAGCGGCTGGCGAACCGGCTGGATGTGAGCGGCACGCCGGCGTTCTACCTCATCCGGGACGGGCAGCCGCCGGAGCCGGTCGAGGTCGAGAACCTCGGCGAGGCCCTCGCAGGGGGATGAGCGAACGCCGGCTGCGCGTCGCCGTCGCGGCGCTTTCGCTGGCCGGGCTGGGGGTGGCCGGGTATCTCACCTGGGTCCACTACGCGGACATCGAGCCGATCTGCGCGGGCGGATCGGGCGGCTGCGAGCGCGTCCAGTCATCGGACTATGCCGAGCTGGCCGGCGTGCCCGTCGCGCTGCTCGGGCTGATCGGATACGGGGCGATCCTGGGCTCGCTGGCGCTTCCCGGCGACGCGGGCCGCTTCGCGGGGGCGCTGCTGGCGTTCGTCGGCTTCGGCTTCAGCGCCTGGCTGACCTACGTGGAGCTGTTCGAGATCGACGCGATCTGCCAGTGGTGCGTGGCGAGCGCGGCGATCATGACCGCGCTTGCCGTGGTCACGTCGCTGCGGTTCGCGGGGCCTCGCCCAGCCGAAAGCGGGCATCCCCGAAGCTGACGCGGTCGCCGGGCCCCACCTCGGCCTCGTCGAGCAGGCGCACGCCGTTCACGCGGGTGCCGTTGCGCGAGCCGAGGTCGCGCAGGAGCCAGCGCGCCCCGTCGCGGCGCAGCTCGGCGTGGCGACGCGAGACGCTGGGCTCCGCGAGCACGCAATCGCAGTCGCGCGACCGGCCCAGCGTGACCACGTGCCC